>WBUJ01000081.1 GCA_008933795.1 Candidatus Contendibacter sp.
ACCCAACTCGCGGAAAAATTTAGCGGGGGCCTTGGCAAGCTTAAAGTGGGCCTTGAGGCCAAGGTCGCAGCCAAAGGGTGCGTACAAGGCAAATGGTAACCGGGTACCACCGGTACGGCGGGTTAGCGCAGCGTAACCCGCCGATTCCGGCGGACTTTCCCCAAAGGCGGGTTACGGGCTGACACCCTAACCTGCCTTACGGTTTGTCTTTTGGTCGAGCGGTGAATGAGACTGGCCGGGATCAGAATTGCGGGGCAAGACCCGCTTGTTTGCAAAGCTCGTTCGCCGTGATGCGATCAAACTGCTGGTGGCGCTTGATGGGAATCGCCTTCTGACCATCGGTGTAAATGGAGTGGTTGGCTCCTTCGCGGAGTAGACGAAATCCATTGGATTGGAGGTATTTCACCAGATCACGCCGGCTCACTGACAAGGTCAATCTCCACGGGAATTTGCTCAATCAGCGCATTGTGAGAAGGGATTTCTTTGCCGAGATCACGATATGCCAAAACCATCTCGTGAAGCGCGTCACGCAGCATCGCCCGGCATTCATCGAGATCGGGACCCTCACTGACTACCTCCGGCCATTCGACGAGTTGACCCATATAACCCTTTGTAATTCTTGTGTATTTAGCGGTGTAGCTACAGAGCATATCGTTTGCCTCGCATGATATCTAGGTTCTTAACATAACCGTTCGGTGACCGAAAGCACAATGTTAAGCGCGTAGACTACTGTTATCGCGGTCAAGCACCATGATAGCCAGGTAGGTCGGGCACAGGACGCGCCCGACATGCACCCGCCAACCCCATGAACCTGTCGGGCAACGCTGCGCTTTTGCCCGACCTACCCTGAAATTTGATCATGGTGCCATCACCATTCGATCATGCCCGACGCGCCGTTCAGACCGAATGCGGGAATCAGGAAGAAACCGGTGAGAGAAAATCTCCCGCCGCCAGCCGGAGAGCGGGCGACGGGGCAGCCTGGTAGGTCGGGCACAGGACGTGCCCGACATTCGCCCTTAATCCTCTGAACCTGTCGGGCAACGCCGTGCTTTTGCCCGACCTACCTGGCGAGGGACTCCCCGAAAGGCGGGTTACGGGCTAAACAGTCTGGATCCGCTCTCATCGCCAATGGTTAAGCACATGAAATTGCCCGGAGATCAGTACGCCCGAAGCTTCCAGTTTCGACACTGCCCGTCCGATGTCCCGGTAATTCATGTTCTTGCGCGGGTCGCCATCCCGGTAGATGGCGATCACGCCGTGATGACCGGGACAGGCCAAAGCCAGCGCATGAAAGTCCGCCACGTTGTGGGTTAGCAGCACCCGTTGCGACGACTGTGCCAGTACGAATACTTCCGGATCCAGGCTCCCATTCCTGTCCAGTTCTGCGATGCTGACCACATCGTGTCCAGCGCCGCGCAGGACATCGAGTTGCTTGCGTGCTTGCGAGTCCTCATCCACCAAAATTTTCACACCGCCATCCTGCTGTCCACGTCGATACCCGCCAGTTTGAGTCGCTGGCGTTCTTCGTCCGCCTCGGCCTTGATCAGGTTCTGGTGCGCTTCGCAGTAGGCGAAAACCTCTTCACACGCCTCCAACGGCAAGTCCCAATGCCGAGCCGCTTCGTGTGGTCCCATGCCGTTGGTCAGCGCGTCCAGCCAGACACTCGATGCCAATAGCTTACGTCCCTTGATCCAGAGTTGGCGCCGCCAAGGATGCGGGCGCTCGACCAGCCATTGCCATTCTATTTCAGTACGACCCTCCAGTTCGGGAATCACCAGGCGCATGGCGGCAGTTTGGCTCTTGCCGATAAACAGTCGATTGCCACGACGTATTTCATGGGTTAGCAAGGTCGTCAGTTGCGCCGCCCGCAGAACGGCATCCTTGGTGCTGGATACGGACAGTAAACCACGAAGATTCGTCAGCAATTCATCCTGCTCGGGCGACAGATCGAAATTGGCGCGTTTAGTATCGGAAGCCATGGCAACCTCAAATGAGTATATTAAACTCATTATATGAGTAAAAAGGCGAAACTTCTAACAATCCAAGGAGGGTGGAACTGTCGAATAGCCAGGTATCCTTGCTGCTATCCGAATCGGGTCACCAGAGGCGCCCACCTCCGGCTCCCACGGAACGTCGCGAGCAGATATGACCTCCGCTCGATCAGTCCATCGCGAATCGCGATCAAGACAATAATCTCGAATGGAAGATTCCGATGCCCCTGTTTGATTTATTCAATCTCCTTTCCCGCCATCCACCCCCAGCGTTCCGCGATAAAAACTTCGTGCGGCTTGAAGCGGGCCTTGTAGGCCATCTTGCCGCAGGGCTCCACCCAGTAGCCCAGATACACCCACTTCAGCCCCAACCGTCGCGCCTCGGCGATTTGCCACAGAATGGCTTGGGTGCCCAGGCCGCGCGCTGCCTGAAGCGGATCGAAGAAGGTGTAAACCGCCGACAGCCCGTCGCCCAGCCGATCCACCACCGCCACGGCCAGCAATTCCTGGTCGCGGCGAAATTCGCACAGCCAGGTCGGGCACCAGCGCGAGGCGACGAAGGACCAGTAATGGTCTGGGCTGGCTGGGTCCATGCCGCCGCCGGGGTGGCGAACCGCGATGTAGCGGGCGAACAGCTCGAAATGCTCGTCCCGGAACGCCGCCTCCGTCACCCGCGCCCGCAAATCCTGATTGCGCGCCCAGATGCGTCGCTGCGCGCGATTCGGCTGAAACCGTTCCACCGGAATGCGCAACGACCGGCAGGCTACGCAGCCCCGACAATGCGGCCGATAAACGTGATCACCGCTGCGCCGGAAGCCCAGTTCCGCCAGCCGGGTATAGAGCCGGTCGTCGGTGGCCGCCGGATCGGCCACCAGATTACGCGCCTGCCGGCCCGGCAGATAGCTGCACGGATACTCGGTGGTCAGGAACATACGCAGGTCGTACAGGGAATCGCGGGGATTGCTCATGGCGGCGCGGGAGGGGGCGGCAGCAGGTCGGCGAGCAGGTCGTCATCGAGGCGCCAGGGTCCATCCCAGCCAGGCAGGGGGCAATACCGGTCCAGCAACTGGAGAAAGGTGGCGCGAGCCATCTCCACCGCGCCCATGCGCGCCAGATGCTCGGTGCGCACCTGGCAGTCGATCAGGGCGAATCCCCGGCGCCGCACTTGTGCGGCCAGCATCGCCAGCGCCGCCTTGGAAGCGTCGCTCATCGCGCTGAACATGGATTCGCCAAAAAATACTTGGCCCACCGCGACCCCGTACAGACCGCCCACCAACTCGGCCTGATGCCAGGTCTCGATGGAATGGGCGTGGCCGAGCCGGTGCAGCCGGCAGTAGGCCCGGTTCATCTCCGGGGTGATCCAGGTGCCGGCTTCCCGGCCGGCGCGCGGCCCGGCGCAGGCGGCGACGACCGCTTCGAAGGCCGTGTCGGCGGTGAGGGTGAACCGGCCTTTTTTCAGCGTCTGGCGCAGGCTGCGCGAGACGTTGACCGATTCCGGGAACAACACCAGCCGCGGGTCCGGCGACCACCACAGGATCGGCTGGCCGGCGGAATACCAGGGGAAAATGCCCTGCCGGTAGGCGCGCAACAATCGGCGCGGCGCCAGGCTGCCGCCGGCGGCCAGCAGACCGTCGGGCTCGGTCAGGGCGCGATCCGGCGGGGGGAACGGCTGGCCGTCGTCACGCGGATCCAGCCACGGCAGGCGCATCGGGCGTCACCTCGTCGCGGTAGGGCGAATGTTGCAGCAGTTCCCGGGCGTACTCGCGCACCGCCGGCGTTTCCCGGCCGAGAAAGTCGGCGATGGCTTGGCGAAAGCCGGGATGGGCGATCCAGTGGGCGGAATGGGTCAAGGTCGGCAGAAACCCCCGGTAAATCTTGTGCTCGCCCTGCGCGCCCGGCTCGAAGCGCTGCAAGCCCTGGTGGATACAGTATTCCAAGCCCTGATAATAGCAGGCTTCGAAATGCAGGCTGTCATAATCCGCCCGACAGCCCCAATGCCGGCCATAAAGCGTGCTGGCGCTGCGAAAACTGATAGCGCCGGCGACTTCGCGGCCTTGCGCGAAAGCCAGCGCCAGCACCAGCCGGTCGCCCAGGGTTTCGGCAATTTCCTGGAAGAAGGGCAGGGTGAGGGTCGGAACGCCGCCCAGCCGCTGGAAGGTAGAGCGGTAGAATTCGTGGACGCTACGCCATTGTCCTTCGCTCAGTTCCCGTCCGGTCAGCACGCGCAGTTCCAGCCCGGCCTCGCGCACCCGGCGGCGCTCCCGGTGGATGTTCTTGCGCCGCTTGGCGGTGAAGGCATCCAGGAAGTCCTGGAAATCCCGGTAGCCGCGATTGCGCCAGTGGAACTGACAGCCCAGTCGGGGCAGAAAACCCCAGGTTTGCAATCGGCCCAGCTCGGTGGGCGGCGGAAACAGCCAATGGATCGAGGACCAGCGCCGGCGGCGGGCCTCGTCCAGTACGTGTTCGATGAGGGCCCGCGCGACGTCCTCGGGCGCAGGCTGGTCGGGCGCTAGCAGCAGTCGGGGACTGGTGGCCGGGGTATAGGGAATGGCGCCGACCAGCTTGGGATAATAGGGCAGGTTCTGTCGCCGGTAGGCTTCCGCCCAGCCCCAGTCGAACACGAATTCGCCATAGGAGTCGAATTTCAGATACAACGGCGCAGCGCCCAGCAAGCGTCCCTGTTCGTCCCGACAGATCACGTGCCATGGCAGCCAACCCGTGGGTTCGCCCACGCACTGGTGGCGTTCCAGGGCGCTGAGGAATTCGTGGCCGAGAAACGGGTTGTGGTCGGGAACCAGGGCGTTCCACTCGGCGGCGGGAAGGTCGCTCAGGGCATCGAGGCGTTGAATGCGCATGGGGCGGAATCGGCGGCAGGGGCGGACGGGAAGCGTCGGCGCGAAGGGAAAGCGTTCGCTCCGTTGCTTGGAACCCGGAACGAAGCGTCGGTTCGCCTGCGCTCTTCACCTCATCGCCCCGGAATGGGACAATAGCCCCGTTTGACTTCCCCGACGGTCCCGCTGGCGACCGTGCCCATGGCGCCCGATAGCGTCGTATAACACGCTTCATTTTATCTTCACGACAGGATTGAATTTTGGCGCAGGCACATCGAATCAAGCCCGAAACGCCCGCGATTCGGGTGGGCATTCTCCGTTTCTTCCATGGGTTATTGCGGGAAGTTTGTTTCTGGTCGCTGGCGGCGGTCGCGCTGGGGATGACTGGCGCGTTGGCGACTTTCCATCCCGAGGACCCCGCTTGGACGCATACCGCGACGGTGGTCCAGTTGCATAATCTCGGCGGCGTGGTCGGCGCCTGGTTCGCCGACGTGACCCTGTATTTCTTCGGCTATGCCGCCTATCTGTTGCCGCTGGGCGTGGCGTTCGCGGGCTGGCGGCTGTTCAAGCGCGGCGCCTTGTTGGAACTGGACGGCGAGATCGTGCTGTTCCGGGTCCTGGGATTCCTGGTGACGCTGGCGACGGCCTGTGGCTTGGCGGCTTTGCATCTGCGCGCGGCGCCCGGAACCGTCCCCGGCGTCGGTTCGTCCGGTGGTCTGGTGGGAACGCATGTTAGCCAGTTCCTGATCCAGGCTTTCGATGGGGTGGGCGGTAATCTGTTCATGCTGGTGCTGTTGCTGGCCGGCGTGGTGCTGACGACTGGATTGTCCTGGCTGGCCTTGCTGGACTGGGTAGGCTTGGCGGTGCTGAAAGCGGTGGACTGGGTCGGCGCTGCAGCGATGGCGCCGTTGCGCTGGATGCGGCCGAAGGTGACGGGAGACAGCGACGGCAAGTTCACGGTCGAGACCGCGCCAGCGTCGGCCTCGCCAAAGGCGACGCCCGTGGTCGGAACGAGATCCCTGGCCCGGTTTTTTCCGGTGCTGGAACGGGGGCTCGGGCAGGCTATCGGGAAATTGCTGGCCGGATGGCGGTCTCGTGGGAAGGTCATCGCTCCCGCCGCACCGGCGGTTTCGCCCACGCTACCCGAGCCACCACCCGCGCCGACCGAGAGCGGTGAGCCGCCGCCGGTCGCCGCACCCGCCGGCCGACATGCGGCGCGCATCGAGCCGGTGTTGGGCCTGCCACCGAAAAAACCGCCGTCCTCAAAATCGCCCGCCGCGGTTTTGGCTACTCCACCGACCGCGGATTGGGAACCTGCGCCCGCGCCGGATATGCTCACGCTGGTGCCTGGGAGCGCGCTCGCCACGGCGAGCGGCTGGCCGACGATCCCGCGTCCAGTTGCGCCGCCGGCGGTGACGCCGCCCGCGCCTTTGACGCCGCCCGCGCCTTTGACGCCGGCGCATGGCTTGGGATTAGCCGCCGCTTCGAGCGATTCATTGGCGGTGGTTGCGCCATCGTCTCCGCCGCGCGTGGGTTCTCCGGTTCCGTGGGCGGTTTCCACACCGGATCTTGACGCCGACGAGAGCGATCTGGATGACCGCGATCCGTCCTCGCTGGGAATTTTCCCCGACTTGACCGTCGTTTCACGGCCGGAACCGGCGGCGCCCGCCGCCGCCTCGGCCAAGGCAGCGTTCATGGTGCGCCGGGTGGCAGCACCGCTGCCGGTCGCGCCGTATCCCTTGCCGCCGCTGGACTTGCTTGACCCGCCTTCGACCAGCGCCGATGGCTATTCCCCGGAAACGCTGGATCACATGTCGCGGCGGGTGGAAATCCTGCTCCGGCATTTCGGCATCGCGGTCAAGGTGGTGGCGGTGGAGCCGGGACCGGTGATCACCCGCTTCGAGATCGAGCCAGCGCCTGGGGTCAAGGTCAGTCAGATCAGCAATCTGGCCAAGGATCTGGCGCGCGGCCTGTCGGTGATCAGCGTGCGCGTGGTGGAAATCATCCCCGGCAAACCGGTGGTTGGGCTGGAGATCCCCAACCAGCAACGCGAGATCGTCTACCTGCGGGAGGTGTTGGAGACGCCGGTCTACCAGCAGGCGGCGTCTCCCCTGACGCTGGCGCTGGGCAAGGACATCGGCGGCAACCCGGTGGTGGCTAATCTGGCCAAGATGCCGCACCTGCTGGTGGCGGGCACCACCGGCTCCGGCAAGTCGGTGGCGATCAACGCCATGTTGCTGAGTCTGCTGTACAAGGCCGCACCTCACGAGGTCCGGTTGATCCTGGTGGACCCGAAGATGCTGGAACTGTCGATGTACGAGGACATCCCGCATTTGTTGACCCCGGTGGTCACCGACATGAAGGAAGCGGCCAACGCCCTGCGCTGGTGCGTGGTGGAGATGGATCGCCGCTATCGGCTGATGGCGGCGCTGAAAGTGCGCAACATCGCCGGTTTCAACCGCAAGCTCGCTGACGCGCAAGCAGCCGGCGAGAGCATCACCGACCCGTTCTGGAAGCCGGGGGAGGGCGGCGTTGCGGGCGAAATCCCGGTGTTGGAGCCGTTGCCGTTCATCGTGGTGGTGATCGACGAACTGGCCGACATGATGATGATCGTCGGCAAGAAGGTGGAGGAGTTGATCGCGCGGTTGGCGCAGAAGGCGCGCGCCTCCGGCATCCACCTGATCTTGGCCACCCAGCGGCCGTCGGTGGACGTGATCACCGGGCTGATCAAGGCCAACATCCCGACCCGGATCGCGTTTCAGGTCTCGTCGCGGGTGGATTCCCGCACCATTCTCGACCAGATGGGTGCGGAGCAACTGCTGGGCCATGGCGACATGCTTTATCTGCCGCCGGGCACCGGCCTGCCGCAGCGGGTGCATGGCGCGTTCGTGGACGATCACGAAGTTCCGCGCGTGGTGGACTATCTACGGCAAACCGGCGTCCCGGATTACATCGACGACGTGCTGGCCGAGCCCCGCGAGGAGACCGACGGCGCAGAGGACGCCGAAGGCAACGGGCGCGGCGGGGAGAGCGATCCGCTGTACGACGAGGCGGTGCGCATCGTCACCGAATCGCGGCGAGCCTCGGTGTCCGGGGTGCAACGCCGGTTGCGCATCGGTTATAACCGGGCGGCGCGGTTGGTCGAGGAGATGGAAACTGCGGGGGTCGTGGGGCCGGTGCAGACGAACGGCAGCCGCGAGGTGCTGGCGCCGCCACCGCCGTAGGATCGGGGTAGGGCCGACAGCCTCTCGCGGGGGTGTCAGGGGCCATGCTGGAGCGGATGGAGCGGGATCGAACGATGCCCCGACAGGCTGTTATGCCGCTGTTTGGGTCAGGAACTTGTCCGCGTCCAGCGCCGCCATGCAGCCGCTGCCGGCGGAGGTGATGGCTTGGCGATAAACGTGGTCGGCCACGTCGCCGGCGGCGAACACGCCGGGAATGCTGGCAGCCGTCGCCCCGCCCTCGCTGCCGCCCTTCACCTTAATGTAGCCGTTATGCATCTCCAACTGGCCGGCGAAGAGATCGGTGTTCGGTTTATGGCCGATGGCGATGAACACGCCCTGGAGCGGGATTTCCCGAAGTTCGCCGCTCTTAACATTGCGGGTGCGGAGGCCGGTCACGCCACCGTCGTCGCCCAGCACCTCGTCCAGCACGCTGTCCAGTTCCAGCCGGACCTTGCCGCTGTCCACCTTCTCCATCAGCTTGTCCAGCAGAATCTTCTCGGCGCGGAACTGCTGGCGGCGATGCACCAGCGTCACTTCGCTGGCGATGTTGGCCAGATACAGCGCCTCCTCGACCGCCGTGTTGCCGCCGCCGATTACCGCGACTTTCTGGTTGCGGTAGAAAAAGCCGTCGCAGGTGGCGCAGCCGGACACGCCCTTGCCCATGAACGCCTGTTCCGAGGGCAGGCCGAGATACTGGGCGCTGGCGCCGGTGGCGATGATCAGGGCGTCGCAGGTGTATTCGCCGGCGTCGCCGATCAAGCGGAAGGGGCGTTCCCGTAGCTGGGCGGTGTGGATTTGGTCGAAGAGGATCTCGGTATGGAAGCGCTCGGCGTGCTTGCGCATCCGTTCCATCAGGTCCGGCCCCATCAGGCCCTCGACATCGCCCGGCCAGTTGTCCACCTCGGTGGTGGTGGTCAACTGCCCGCCCATCTGCAAGCCGGTGATCAGCACCGGCTTGAGGTTGGCGCGGGCGGCGTAGACGGCGGCGGTGTAGCCGGCGGGACCGGAGCCGAGAATCAACAGGCGGGCGTGTTTGCTGCTCATCGGTGAGTCTCCTGATTTTGTTTCAAGGTTGGCGAACAACGCCAAGGCGCCAGCATCCGTTCGGGAAGGCGTTAGCGCGGGCACTGGGGCTTGGTCGGTTCCCCCCTCGATCGAAGGGGGAACCGATTCCTTACAGAGCGGCGGAGTTCTCGGCCAGGTAGGAAGCCACGCCTTCGGCGGTGGGCTTCATGCCTTTCTGGCCCTTCTTCCAGCCGGCCGGGCAAACCTCGCCGTGCTGCTCGGTGAATTGCAGGGCCTCGACCAGTCGCACCATCTCGTCCACCTCGCGGCCCAGCGGCAGGTTGTTGACGATCTGCGCCTGGACGATGCCGGCCTTGTCGATCAGGAACGAACCGCGCAGGGCGACGCCGGCGGGATGCTCGATGCCATAAGCCTTGGTGATTTCGTGTTTGATGTCGGCCACCAGCGGGAATTGTACGCGACCGATGCCGCCCTTCTCGACCGGCGTTTCGCGCCAAGCGAAGTGGCTGAACTGCGAGTCGATGGACACGCCGACCACTTCCACGCCCAGTTCCTTGAACTGGGCGACGCGGTGGTCGTGGGCGATGATTTCCGACGGGCAGACGAAAGTGAAGTCCAGGGGATAGAAGAACAGCACCACGTACTTGCCGCGCAGATCGGACAGCTTGAAGTCTTCCTTGATCGAGCCATCGGGCAGAACGGCGGCGGCGGTGAAATCGGGGGCTGGCTGGGTGACCAAAACGCTCATGGGTCTATCTCCTCGTGTGAGTAGGCAACAGTGGATGGTTAACGTGGCTCGCAGCTTAACGAGTACTCTCTGTTTTTGAAATTTGAATCATTCAAACAGATTGATAGTCGTTGACTATCCAAGACGGCTGGTCTTGTCATATCCCTGTCATCAAATTGCCTTAATGAAGGAGGCCGCGACGTTCCAATATGAGTTGGGGATGATTCGAGTCAATATCAAGGGGGTTTATGAACGCGAAACGTATTTTGATCGTGGAGGACGAACAACCCATTCGGGAAATGGTGATGTTCGCTTTGGCCAGCGCCGGTTACGAGGCGCGGGAGGCCGCCGACGCCCGGCAGGCCCAAGCCCTCATCGCCGAGCGCCTGCCCGATCTGGTTTTGCTCGACTGGATGTTGCCCGGCGTCAGCGGCATCGACCTGGCCCGCCGGCTGAAGAAGGAGGAACTGACGCGCGAGTTGCCGATCATCATGCTGACGGCCCGCGCCGAGGAGGAAGACAAGGTGCAGGGGCTGGAGAGCGGCGCCGACGATTACATCACCAAGCCGTTTTCGCCGCGCGAACTGGTGGCGCGCATCCGGGCGGTGCTGCGCCGCGGCGGGCCGGCGGCGGAAGACGAAATCCTGCGCGCCAACGACCTGTCCCTTGACTTGGCCAGCCATCGGGTCAGCACCGATGAAACCCTGCTGGAAATGGGGCCGACCGAGTACCGGCTGCTGGAATTTTTCATGTCACACCCGGAACGGGTTTACAGCCGGGGCCAGTTGCTGGACCGGGTCTGGGGCAGCAATGTTTACGTCGAGGAGCGGACCGTGGACGTGCATATCCGCCGGCTGCGTAAGGTGCTGGAGCCGCACGGCCACGACGCGCTGATTCAAACGGTGCGCGGCGCCGGCTACCGGTTTTCGACCCGGGTCTAACCGTGGCGACGCCTTGGCTGGCGCTGTGGCGGCGGCTGGCGCTGCTGTTTCTGGGCGCGGCGCTGCTGGGCTGGCTGGCGGATCGGCTGACGCTGGCGCTGCTGCTGGTGGCCCTGGGGTGCCTCGCGTGGCAGTTTTGGCAATTGCACCGGCTGGATCGCTGGTTGCGCGGCGACCGGGACGCCAGTCCGCCCCGGTTGGGGCGGGTTTGGGACGACGTCGCCGCTCATATCGCCCGCTTGCGCCGGCAGAGTCGCAAGCGCAAGCGCAAACTCAGCAAACTGTTCCAGCAGTTTCAGCAGGCCACCGCCGCGCTGCCGGATGCCGCCGTGGTGCTCGGCGAGGACGACCGGATGGTGTGGTGCAACGGCGCGGCCCAGCGCCTGCTCGGCCTGTCGCCGACGCGGGACGTGGGTCGGCCGATCGTCCATCTGGTGCGATACCCGGGCTTCGTGACGTTTCTGGCCCAGCGGCGTTCGGGCGACAGCGTGGAGTTTCCCTCGCCGCTGGACGACGCGCTGCTGCTTGGCGCCCGGCTCGTGCCCTACGGCAGGAAGCAGCGCTTGTTGCTGGCGACCGACGTCTCTCAACTCCGGCGGCTGGAGCAGATGCGGCGCGATTTCGTCGCCAACGTCTCGCACGAATTGCGCACCCCCCTGACGGTGATCAGCGGCTATCTGGAAACCCTGCTCGACAGCGAAAGCCCGGCCCTGGAAGTTTGGCGGCAGCCGCTGCATCGAATGCAGGAGCAGTCGCGCCGGATGCTGCACATCATTGAGGATTTGTTGCTGCTGGCCCGGTTGGAAGCGCGCAAGGAGCCGTTGCCGCGCCAGCCGGTCAACGTCCCGGCACTGCTGGCGGACATCGCCGACGACGCTCTCGCGCTCAGCGGCGACCAGAACCACCAGATCGAAGTCAGCGCCGATCCCGCTTTGTGGATTCTCGGCTGCGAAAAGGACTTGCGCAGCGCCTTTGCCAATCTGGCGTTCAATGCGGTGCGCTACACCCCGGCGGGCGGGCGGATCGCGCTGCGCTGGTTCGCCGACGCCAGCGGTGCGCATCTGGCGGTGGAAGACAACGGCGAGGGCATCGCGCCCCAGCACATCCCCCGCTTGACCGAACGCTTCTACCGGGTCAACCGCGACCGCTCGCGCGGCAGTGGCGGCACCGGGCTGGGGTTGTCCATCGTCAAGCACGTGCTGAACCATCACGGCGGCCAGTTGCGGATCAGCAGCGAACTGGGGGTAGGCAGCGTATTTGCCTGCGATTTTCCCGCCGAGGCGCGCGCGGAGCCAACGGCGGTCGCGGTCCGAACCGGAATCGATCTCCGGTGATAAACTGGCGGCCGTCGCCGTCGAGGAACTTTCCCATGAAATTATTGCTGGTTCGCCATGCCATCGCCGAGGAGGCGGAGGCTTTCATCGCCGCGGGCGGTACCGACGCCCAGCGGCCGTTGACCGAAGTCGGGCGCAAGAAAATGCGCAAGGGCGCCAACCGCCTGCGCGCTCTGGTGGGGCGGATCGACGTGCTGGCCCACAGTCCCCTGTTGCGCGCCCGCGAGACTGCCGAACTCATTGCCCGCGCCTGCGGCGATCCGCCGCTGGTGGAATGCGCCAGTCTCGACTACCGCTATCCGCCCGAGGCGGTCGCGGACTGGCTGGCGCAATACCCGCCCGATTATCTGGTAGTGGCGGTCGGCCACGAACCGCAACTGGGCCTGCTGGCGGGTTTGCTGGTAGCCGGCGAGCCGTGTCCGCTGATTGCCTTCCGCAAGGGTGGGGTCGCCATGATCGAATTTCCGGAGCGCCCGGAAGCCGGAATGGGCGTGCTGCACTGGGTGCTGACCGCCGGGCAGTTGCGCAGCCTGAAGCAGGATTAGAGTTAGAAAAAAGGGGGTTGCCATGTCTTCCGATGTCGTCGCCGCGATCGACCTGGGTTCCAACAGTTTTCACATGATCGTGGCCCGGATCGCCAACGATCACGTTCAGGTTCTGGACCGAATCCGGGAGATGGTGCAACTGGCCGCGGGTCTGGATGCCCGGAATCGGCTGGCCGAGGACGCGCAACGGCGTGCGCTGGATTGCCTGGCGCGGTTCGGCCAGCGCCTGCGGCACATTCCGCCGGAACAGTTGCGCATCGTCGGCACCAACACCCTGCGCCAGGCGCGCAACAGCGCCGAGTTTCTGAGCCGGGCCGAGGAGGTGCTGGGGCACCACGTCGAGATCATCAGCGGCCAGGAAGAGGCGCGGCTGATCTATCTGGGCGTGGCGCACAGCGTCGCCGACACGCCGGGCCAGCGGCTGGTGGTGGATATCGGCGGCGGCAGCACCGAATGCATCATCGGCGAAAAATTCGAGCCGCTGCGCTTGGCCAGCCTGCGGATGGGTTGCGTCAGCGTGAGCCGGGCCTGTTTCGACGATGGCCGGATCACCGAGACCCGGTTGCGCGAGGCGGAATTGATCGTGCAACTACGAATGGAGCCGGTGCGCGAGGAGTATCTGGAGCGGGGCTGGGAGCGGGCGACTGGCGCTTCCGGCTCGATCAAGGCGATTCAGGATGTGGTGGCGCGGGAAGGCTGGTGTCGCGAGGGCATCACCCTGGAGGCGTTGCGGCGGCTGCGAACCGCCCTGCTGGAGGCGGGCAACACGGGGGCCATCGCCGCGCGCTGGCAGTTGGAACCGGCGCGGGCGCGGGTGTTCACCGGCGGCTTTGTCGTGCTACATGGGTTGTGCGAGGTTCTCAACGTGGAGCGGATGGAGGTGTCGGACGGTGCGCTGCGGGAAGGCGTGATCTACGATCTACTGGGCCGCATCCGCCACGAGGACGTGCGCGACCGCAGCATCGCCGCCGTGACCAGCCGCTACGGTTTGGATGAAGCGCAGGCCGAACGGGTCAGCGCGACGGCGCTGGAGCTGTTGGGCCAGGTTCGAGAGGGTTGGCGGCTGGCGACGGATGACCGTGGCCGGATTCTGGAATGGGCGGCCCGGCTGTACGAGATCGGGTTGTTGCTGTCCCATAACGATTATCACAAGCACGGCGCCTATATCCTGGAGCACGCCGATTTGCCGGGTTTCTCGCGTGACGATCAGATGGTGCTGGCGGCCTTGGTTCGCCGCCACCGCCGATCGTTTCCGGCGGACGCCTTTGTCCACCTGCCGAGGGAATGGACGCAGCCGGCCCGGCGGTTGTGCGTCCTGTTGCGGTTGGCCGTGGTGTTGCACCGTGGCCGCAGCCGTCAGCCAATGCCGCCGCTGACGCTGGTCGCGAATCAGCAGCGATTGGAGCTACGGTTTCCCGCCGGCTGGCTGGAGGAACACCCGCTGACCCGCGCCGATCTGGAGGCGGAGGCGCGCTATCTGAGGAAGGCGGGGGTTCGGTTGGAGTTTGGCTGAAACGCCGCGTAATACAACACCGGAATAAACACCAGCGTCAGCAGGGTGGACACCATGATGCCGAAGATCAGCGAAATCGCCAGCCCTCGGAAAATCGGATCGTCCAGGATGAACAGCGCCCCCAGCATGGCCGCCAGTGCGGTCAAGATGATCGGCTTGGCCCGCACCGCGCTGGAGCGGATTACGGCCTCCTGAAACGGTACGCCGTTGGCCACTTCCAGATTGATGAAATCCACCAGCAGGATCGAGTTGCGCACGATGATGCCGGCCAGCGCGATCATGCCGATCATCGAGGTGGCGGTGAACTGGGCGTGCAGCAGGGCATGGCCCGGCATCACGCCGATGATGGTCAGCGGAATCGGCGCCATGATGATCAGCGGCACCAGATAGGACTGGAACTGCGCTACCACCAGCAGATAGATCAGGATCATGCCCACCCCGTAGGCGATGCCCATGTCGCGGAAGGTTTCGTAGGTGATCTGCCACTCGCCGTCCCACTTCAGGCTATAGCCGTAGGGATTGTCCGGCTGGCGGATGAAGAACTGCTCCAGCTTGCCGCTGTCAAGAGGCTGGTTCCGCAGGCTGCCGAAGATTTCGAACATCCCGTACAGCGGGCTGTCCAGCTTGCCGGCCATGTCGCCGAACACGAACACCACCGGCAACAGGTCCTTGTGGTAAATGGCGTTTTCGCGCTGGGTTTTCTCCACATCCACGATTTCCGACAACGGCACCAGTTGGCCACCCTGACCGCGAGTTTTCAGCGCCAGCACGCTGGCGATGTCGGCTTGGTCGGCGGTCGGCAGTTCCAGCCGTAGCGGAATCGGATATTTGGCGCTTTCGGAGTGCAGGTAGCTGGCATCCTCGCCGCGCAGGGCGGTGTTGAGGTCGGCGGTGACCGCCTGCTGCGAGACGCCGAGCAGGGCGGCTTTGGCCCGGTCCACATGGGCGATCAGCCGCTCGGACGGCGCTTCCACCGTGTCGTCCACGTCAATGATGTCCGGCGTGGCCCCGAACACGGCGCGCACTTGTTGGGCAGCCTGAATTTGGCCGGAATAGTTGATGCCGTAAACCTCGGCCACCAGCGGCGACATCACTGGCGGGCCAGGCGGGACTTCGACCACCTTGACGTTGGCGCTGTACTTTTTCCCGATCTCCTGCAAGGGGCCGCGCACCGCCAGGGCGATATCGTGGCTCTTGCGCTGGCGGTGCTTTTTATCCACCAGGTTGACCTGAATATCGCCGACGTTGGCCCCGGCGCGCAGGTAGTACTGCCGGACCAGACCGTTAAAATTGATCGGCGCGGCGGTTCCGGCATAGACCTGATAATCGGTCACTTCCTCGACCGTGGTCAGATAACGGCCCAGTTTGCCCAGCACTCGCGCGGTTTGTTCCAGGGTAGTCCCTTCCGGCAGGTCCACGATCACCTGAAACTCCGACTTGTTGTCGAAGGGCAGCATTTTCAGCACGACCAGTTGGAAATAGGCCAGGCTGACCGAGCCGCCGATGAGCAGCAGGACGCCGATGCCCAACGTCCAACGCAGCGGCCGACCCTGGCGCCCGCGCAGGAACGGCCCGACCACGCGCCGGAACAGCCGGTGGGAGAAATCCTCCCGTTCTCTCTTGTCCTCCGCGTGTTCCCCTCCTTGGCTAAGGAGGGGTGGCGCGTCAGCGTCGGGGTGGTTGGTTGGTGGTGAGGGGCTATGCTTCTCCACCACCCGCCGCAGCACCTTGTAGGTCAGCCAGGGCGTGAACACGAACGCTACCGCCAGTGAGATCAGCATGCCCATGCTGGAGTTGATCGGGATCGGGCTCATGTACGGCCCCATCAACCCAGAGACGAAGGCCATCGGCAACAGGGCGGCGATGACGGTAAACGTTGCCAGAATGGTCGGACCGCCGACCTCGTCCACCGCCAGCGGAATCGCCTCGACCAGCCTGCGTCCGCCGAGGTGAATGTGGCGGTGAATGTTCTCCACCACCACGATGGCGTCGTCCACCAGGATGCCGATGGAGAAAATCAGTGCGAACAGCGACACCCGGTTGAGGGTGAAGCCCCAGGCCCAGGAGGCGAACAGCGTGATCGTCAGGGTCAGGATCACCGCCGCGCCGACGATGAACGCCTCGCGCCAGCCCAGCGCCACCAGCACCAGCGCGATCACCAGTCCGGTGGCGAAGATCAGCTTGGTGATCAGGGTCATGGCCTTGTCGTTGGCGGTGACGCCGTAATTGCGGGTGACGGTGATTTCGACGCCTTCCGGGATGACCGTCCCTTTGAGCTGCTCGACCCGTTCGAGAATCTGGGCGGCGATGTTGACCGCGTTCTCGCCGGGCTTTTTTGCAATCGCCAGCGTCACGGCGGGAAACTCGCCCTGAACCTGGATGCCGCTGGCCGCCGCCGCCGGTCCCGTACCCAGCCAGACGTAGCGTTCCGGTGAATCCGGCTCCAGCTTGACCTCAGCGACATCAGCCAGATAGACCGGCGTACCCTGATGCAGGCCCACCACCAGCGTACCGATGTCCTCCGGGTCCACCAGAAAACTGCCGGCCTGCACCGGAATTTCGCGGTTGTCGCCCACCAGCGCGCCGGCATCGGCCGAAGCGTTGGCGGCTTGCAGCGAGCGACGCAGGTCGCTCAGCGCCAGCCCATAGCCTGATAACCTGGCCGGGTCGAATCGCACCCGCACCACCCGGTCGGGTGCGCCGATGGTGTACAGGTCGCGGGTGCCCGGCACCCGCTTCAACTCGGTTTCCAGGGTGTGGGCGACTCGCGCCAGATCGTCGGCGCCGCGCTGGGGATCTTCGGTCCACAGGGTCAGAGCGACGATGGGCACGTCGTCGATGCCCTTGGGCTTGACGATGGGCTGGCCGACGCCGAGATTGGCCGGCAGCCAGTCGGCGTTGGAATAAAGCTTGTTGTACAGCCGAACGATGGCGTCGGTGCGGGGTTCACCGACGAAGAATTGCACGGTCAGCACTGCCAGGCCGGGCCGGGAGATCGAGTAGACATGTTCCACCCCCTCGATTTCCGCGAGCACCTGTTCGGCCGGACTGCTCACCAGTCGTTCCACTTCCCGCGCGGTCGCACCAGGGAAGGGGATGAACACGTTGGCGAAGGTGACATTGATCTGTGGTTCTTCCTCGCGTGGCGTGATCAGCACCGCGAACACGCCCATCAGCAGCCCGACCAGCGCCAGCAGGGGGGTGATTTCGCTCAGCAGGAATTTTTTGGCAATCGCCCCGGACAGGCCGAGACGGGATTCGGCAACGTCGCTCATCTCACTTCTCCGCCGTCCGTTGCTGCTGGTGGCTTTTGAGGTAGACGCCGGCCTGGATCGGGTCCAGCGCGATCTGCTCGCCCGGTTCCAGCCCGGCCAGAATTTCGACGACTTCGCCCGCGGTCCGTCCGGGGCGCACCTGCCGCAAACTGACCTGGCCATCCCGAACCGCGTAAACGCCGCTCACCTCGCCGCGCTGGATCAACGCCTGCCGCGGCGCCGTCAGTCGGCTGTCCTCGCCGACCCGGAAGGCAACCTTGACGAACATGCCTGGATAAAGACCCTCGGTTTTCTTCGGCAGGTACACGCGGACCTTGAACACGTTGCTTTGCGGGTCGGCGTAGGGGAAGAAGGTCAGCTTCGCGGCGGCGATACTCTTCCCGCCGTTCGGCGGCAACACGCGCGCCTGCTGGTATTGCCGCGCCGGTACGATCAGTCGTTGCGGTACGTTGGTCACCACCCGCAGTTCGTCCAGCGAGAAGCCGGTCATCAGCGGTTTGCCGGGCTGGACGGTTTCGCCCAACTGAACGTGGCGTTCGAGCACGATGCCGCTGTAGGGGGCATTGATGGTGGTGTAGCCCAGCGACTCCCTGGCTTGGGAGACACCGGCCTGCGCGGCTTCCAGCCGGGCCTTGGCGGCGCTGAACCCGGCGGTGGCGGCGTCCATCTGCGCCTTGGAAACCAGTTGTTTTTCGTAGATGCCGCGCATGCGGTTGTAATCGGCCTGGGCTTCGAGGAACCGGGCCTCGGCCTCGCGCAGATTGGCCTGGGCCTGTTCCAGTCCGGCGCGTTGCTCGATGTTGCGGATGCGAATGATCGGCGCACCCTGCGGGACAAAGTCGTTGACATCGACCATGATGTCCTCGACCCGGCCGGCGGTCTGGGCGGAGACGGTGCTCTGATGAACCGCCTCGACCACGCCGTCGAGAACCTGTTCGAC
>WBUJ01000082.1 GCA_008933795.1 Candidatus Contendibacter sp.
TATAAGTAGCACATCAGGTTTTCCTGCCAGTATTCTTAGAGCCTGTCGAAAAACTCTTCATTGATTTTTCAGGAAAATTTTCTGCGGAGCTGGCTTGAGGCCGGCTTAATCGGCAAAAAACCGGCTAGATGCCGGCTTCATGGTCATATAGATCAAAGAGTTAGTTTTTATACAGGCTCTTAAAGTCTTTGACGCCTAACCTCGGCGATAGCGGACCGCCAGCACGGCGGGTAGCCCGACAATCCGGTAGCAGTTGCTGCGCAGCGCCGCTTCGATAGCGGCCCGGTCGAAGCGGAAATTCCACCAGCCCCGCAGCCGTTTGAACTCGACCAGTTCCCGCCACAGCCAGTCGCGGTCGAGCAGGGGCAAGCGTTGCCGAAACCGGGTCCGGGTCGTGATGTCGTGGCCGGCTACCCCCTGCGCGTGATCCACCCCCGCCCGGCTCAGGGTCGTGGTGGTGACCTTCGCCCCCAGCGCCAGCGTGACCGGGTTGATCCCGGCCAGCCAGCCGTCACCGCTGGCCTCAACCGTGAAGTCCTGGCGCGGCGGGGCGATGGCGACCACGGTCTTGAGCGGCGACGGGTCGGGCAGGTTCAACCGGGTGGGGCAGTCCAGTGGCCGGTTTTCCACTACGCCATTGGCATACAGGCTATTCAGGAAGATTTCCAGATAGGTCGAGCGCAGGCCGTAGACATACGCCGTCTGCAAGGGCCGGAGTTCCGGGGGCGGAGAATCCAGGCGCTTGCCGTCGCCGTGACGACCGGCGAAGCGCACCACCCGGCCGAACATCTGAATGATCAGCGCCCCTTCGCCCTGACCGAGCCGCAGCAGCGTCAGCGAAGACGCCCGGTAGTTGTCCCAGCCCTCGGCGAAGCGGCGCGAGCCGATCAGCAGGTTGACGCCGGAACGGTCCTGCGCCAGACCGGCGAACAGCGAGGGCGTCAGCGCGTCCTCGTCCACGCTCAGGCCAGCCTGTTCAGCGGCCTTTTTCAGACCGTTGGCGTCGCCGACGTTGACCACGCCGAAATAGTGCGCTGCATCGCCGCGCAGCAGGCCCAGCCCCAGTTCGCCCGGCGCGGCTTTCAGCAGGCGCAGGACCGGTTTATCCCCGGCCCGCCAGCCGAAGACCTCGGCCAGAATCCGCCCGGCCAACGGCTCAGCGGCTTGACCGCACAGCGCGGTTCGCACCTCTGGCGGCAACAAGTCGGTCCCGCCGGCTGGAACCGCCAGCCCTTCGCCCAGCCACGCGGCCCAGTCCGCCGGCTGGCGGAGAATGGCGTCGAGAAAGCGCAGCACCTCCACGACATCGCTGGTCTGTTCCAGGTCGCTCCTGGCGCTGCCGCCGATGACCGACAGCCCGAGCAGCACCCACAGCGGTTCCGCGATGTGCAGTCCCGCCTCCGCGCTATGCCGCTGGCCCGCAGCGCTGCGAAAGGCAGTGAGCTGATGCCAGAACGCAACCAGCGCCGCCGTCAGGGTGTGCCGTTGCACCACCGGGCCGACGGGACCGCCGCCGTCCAGCCGCAGATGCCAGAAGTCCTTGCCGTAACGGTCGGCGTGGAAGCAGTCATAGGCGTAATCAAACAGCACCGACTTGGCGTAGCGGTCGAAAGCGTGCTCGGCTTCCTCGACTTGGCCGAAGGTGGCGGAAAATTCGATCAGCAGGCCCCGGCAGCGCGGGTCGGGGGAACCGATGCCGGCCAGATCCCGTTGCAGCTTTTTCCAAACGCTGGCTTCGGCCCGCTGGCCTTTGTGCCCCTCATCCACAAACACCAGATTGCGGCCATCCTGAAAGACCTCGGTGGGGATCGTGACTCCATCGCCCTTTTTCTCAGCGGCCAGCTTGTTGATGTCCAGCACGATCACCGTATCCGGCGGCAGATGGCCCAGGGTGGAAGCATCGCCGTCCAGCGGATAGGCGAACACCGGCCACTGGCGCAGGCCGCGAAGCTGCTCGGCGTGCTGGCGGGTGAGCGCCTCGGAAGGGGTGATCAACAGGATGCGATCCCAGTGCTGGCGGGACTCCAGCAGGGCCAGCGTGGCGTGCAGGATATGGGTTTTGCCGGAGGCCGTGGCCATCCAGAACGCCGCGAATTGCAGATCGGTCTCGGTGAAAGGCTCGAATACGACGCCCGAAGGCGGGTGGGCGGCGAGCCGCTCGTTGAGCCGGGCCAGCAGGGCGGTCGGGGCGCTGAACCGGGCGTCCAGCCAGTGGGCGAACAGCAGCAGGGCCAGATATTGGGCGTAGCGGGGCGCGAGGTGCGCCTTCAGGCAGGCGGCCCGCAGCTCGTGGTGCAAGGCGGTCAGCCGCTCGCCGGTAGGGTGGCAGAGCGAAGCCAACGCCAGCAGATAACCGCCTTCCTCGAAGGCCGCCCGCGCGCCCAGCATATCCTCGACCGTGGCGAGCTGGCGCATGGCGGTCGGCAGAGGCAGGCCGAGGTCGGCGCTCAGGGCGTCGCGCAGGACCAGGGCGGTTTTGAGGCGGGCGTGGCTGGAGAGTTTGACGGGCATGGTGGTTCCGGGAAAGCGCCGGGAAGGGGGTATTATGCGGGTTCCCCCATCCGCCTGTGGCACAATCGGTTCAGCCAACGATCATTTGGAGGGGTCGCCATGTCCCGGCAACCCAAACTATATTTGAGTCCTGAAGACTATCTTGCGCTTGAGCGCCGCGCTGAATGGAAGAGCGAATATCTCGACGGTGAAATGATTGCCATGCCCAGGGTCAACGAGGCGCATTGCCTCATCGTCGTCAACACTGTTTCCGAACTTGGCCGGCAACTGAAAAAACGTTCCAGTCAAGCCTACGCCAGCGCCATGCGGATCAAGGTCAGTCCAACCGGACTGTTCACCTACCCGGATGTAATCGTGGTCTGCGGCCAGGCCCAGTTCGACGATAGCCAACGGGATACGTTGCTGAATCCGACCCTCATCATCGAAGTGTTGTCGGATTCGACCGAAGCCTATGACCGGGGTCGGAAGTTCGAGCATTACCGCAAGCTGGAATCGCTGACGGAGTACGTGCTGATCGCCCAGCATCGCCCGCATGTCGAATCCTACCGGCGGCAACCGGATCAAGGCTGGGTGCTGACGGAAAGCGACGGGTTGGAGGGCAGTCTGCGGCTGGATACCATTGATTGCGAACTGGCGCTGGCGGAGATTTACGACAAAGTCGAGCTTTCGGGGGCGGCATAGCCCGGATTCCATCGCGCGTCTTTGGAATAGAGGCGGTCGCGCGCCGGCCAGTTTTGCAAAGGATGAACCATGCTGCTCACGCTCACCAACACCCAGCCTCCCGCTACCGATCTCGGTTTTCTGCTGCACAAACATCCCGACCGGGCGCAACGCTACAGCCTGAGTTTTGGCGCGGCCCACGTTTTCTATCCCGAAGCGGGCGAAGCGCGTTGCACCGCCTGTCTGCTGGTGGATGTGGATCCGGTCGAACTGGTGCGCGGCAAATCCAGAGCAGGCGGCGGCTTGCTGGATCAGTATGTCAACGACCGACCCTACGCCGCGTCTTCGTTTCTGTCGGTCGCCATCGGTCAGGTCTTTTCGACGGCGCTGACGGGGCGGTGCGCCGCCCGGCCCGAACTGGCGGCGCAACCGCTGCCGCTGACCGCGCATCTGCCGGTGACGCCGGCGCGCGGCGATGAGGATTTGGTTCCGGCCCTGTTCGAGCCGCTGGGCTACGAGGTGGAAATAGCGCGGCTACCGCTGGACAAGCGGTTCCTGGACTGGGGCGACAGTCCCTATGTATCGCTCACCCTCTCGGCCACGATCACGGTCAAGGACTTGCTCTCGCATTTGTACGTGCTGCTGCCGGTGCTCGATAACGCCAAGCATTACTGGGTCGGGCAGGACGAATTGGAAAAGCTGTTGCGGCATGGCGCGGACTGGCTGGCCCACCATCCCGACAAGGGACGCATCACCCGGCGCTATCTGCGCCACAAATGGAGCCTGGCCCGCGAGGCGCTGGCGCGGCTGGAAATCGTTGAGGATGATTCCTCGGAGACCGCGCCGGACGAGGCTGATTCTGCCGGCGATGCGGTGGCTGCCCCGGATTTGACCTCCATCACCGCTGAGGAAGTAGCGGTGGAAGCGCCGCTGTCGCTCAATGAAGCCCGCATCCAGACGGTCATGGCCGAGTTGGCAGCCGCCGGGGTGGAAACCGTGGTTGATCTCGGTTGCGGCGACGGTAAATTGTTGTCGCGTTTGATTAAGGAGCGGCGGTTTACCCGCTTGGTGGGTCTGGATGTGTCGGCGCGCGCCCTGGAAATCGCCGCCGACCGCTTGCGTCTCGACCGCTTGCCGCCCCGGTTACGGGAGCGCATCCAACTGTGGCATGGCGGCCTGACCTACCGCGACGCCCGCATCGAAGGGTTCGACGCCGCGACCGTCATCGAGGTGATCGAGCATCTCGACGAGAATCGGTTGGCGACCTTCGAGCGGGTGCTGTTCCAGTGCGCCCGGCCCCGCCTGGTGATCGTGACCACGCCCAACGTCGAATACAACGTCAACTACGAATTTCTGCCCGCTGGTCGTTTACGCCACCCCGATCATCGCTTTGAGTGGACGCGCGCCGAGTTTGCGTCCTGGGGGCAGCGGGTCGCCGCAGCTTTCGGTTATGCCGTGCGCTTTGTCCCGGTCGGCGAGGTGGATGCCACCGTCGGCGCTCCTACACAGATGGCGGTATTCGTCCGCAGTGAGGGCAGCCCTTCGGCCCCCCCACCCCAACCCTCCCCCACGAGGGGGGAGGGAGGTGGCGCATGAAAATCACGTTGCCTGAATTGTCGCTGGTGGTGCTGGTCGGCGCTTCCGGCTGCGGTAAATCCACCTTCGCCCGCCGCCACTTTCGGTCTACCGAGGTGATTTCCTCGGACTATTGTCGGGGAATGGTGGCTGATGATGAGAACGACCAGTCGGCCACGCCGGACGCCTTCGACATCCTGCACTACATCGCCGGCAAGCGGCTGAAAGGTGGTCGGCTGGCGGTGGTGGACGCCACCAACGTGCGCCCAGAGGATCGCAAGCCGCTGGTGCAACTGGCCCGCGAGTATCACTGCCTGCCGGTGGCCATTGTGTTCGATCTGCCGGAACGAGTCTGCCGGGACCGCAACGCCAGCCGTCCCGACCGGGATTTTGGTCCGCACGTCATCCGCAATCAGATCGGCAGCCTGCACCGTTCCCAGCGCGGCCTGGAGCGCGAAGGATTCCGCTACGTCCACCGGTTGTATTCGGTGGAGGAGGTAGATGCAGTCCGCATCGAGCGGCAGCCGCTGTGGAACAACAAAAAGACCGACGCGGGCCCCTTTGACATCATCGGCGACGTACACGGCTGTTTTGATGAACTGCGCCGGTTGCTCGATCAACTCGGCTATCAACTCGATACCGGCGGGGAAACGTGGCGGGTCGCGCATCCCCAGGGCCGGAAGCTGGTCTTTGTCGGCGATCTGGTGGATCGCGGTCCCCAGACGCCGGACGTGTTGCGGCTGGCGATGGCGGCGGTGAACAGCGGCAATGGCTACTGCGTGGTCGGCAATCACGATCTCAAATTGGTCAAAGCCTTGCGTGGCCGCCAGGTCAAGATCAGTCACGGCCTGGCCGAATCGCTGGAGCAACTGGGCCGCGAATCGGAGACTTTCCGCGCCGAGGCGCTGAAGTTTCTGGATGGACTGGTCAGCCATTACGTGTTCGATGGCGGCCGGCTGGTGGTCGCCCACGCGGGCCTGCGCGAGGAGATGCACGGGCGCGGTTCCGGCCAGGTGCGGGAATTCGCTCTGTACGGCGAGACCACTGGCGAAACCGATGAGTACGGCCTGCCGGTGCGCTACAACTGGGCAGCGGACTATCGCGGTCGGGCGGTGGTCGCCTACGGCCACACCCCGACGCCGCGCGCCGAATGGTTCAACAATACCATCTGCCTGGACACCGGCTGCGTGTTCGGCGGCGCCCTGACCGCCTTGCGCTACCCGGAGCGGGAACTGGTGACGACGCCGGCGCTGAAAACCTACTACGAACCTCTGCGACCGCTGGAACCCGCGCCGACCGGCGCGTTGTCCATGCAGCAACAGATGGACGAGATGCTCGATCTGGCCGATTTCTCTGGCAAGCACATCCTGCATCCCCGGCTGGGTCATGCGGTCACCGTCCGCCCGGAGAACGCCGCCGCCGCGCTGGAAGTGATGACCCGCTTCGCCGCCCATCCGAAATGGCTGGTTTATCTACCGCCCACCATGTCGCCGGCGGAAACCAGCGAACTGGAAGGATTTCTGGAACATCCCCGCGAGGCGCTGGACTATTACCGACAGGCCGGGATCGAGTCGGTGGTGTGCCAGGAAAAGCACATGGGTTCCCGCGCCGTGGTCGTCATCGCCAGGGACGAGGCGGCGGCCCGCACCCGCTTCGGCGTCGCCAACGAGGGGCGGGGGATCGTCTACACCCGGACCGGCCGGCGCTTTTTCAACGACGCCAGCCTGGAGCGGCAACTGCTGGAACGGCTGGCCGAGGCGCTGAGCACGGCGGGCTTTTGGGCGGAGTTCGACAGCGACTGGTTCGTGCTGGACTGCGAGTTGATGCCGTGGTCGCTGAAAGCGCGGGAACTGCTCACCCGCCAGTACGCCGCCGTCGGCGCGGCCAGCCGGGCGATGCTGCGGGAAGCGCATGATCTCATCGCCGCCGCTGCCGGACGCGGTGTCGAAGTGGGAACGCTGCACGATGAATACGCCGAGCGGCAGCGCGACGCCCAGCGGTTTACCGATGCCTATCGGCGCTATTGCTGGTCGGTCGCCTCCATCGAGGATGTCCGGCTGGCGCCGTTTCACCTGCTGGCCTCCGAGGGCAAGGTTCACGCCGACCAGACCCACGCCTGGCACATGGAACAATTACACCGGCTGGCGGCAGCGGGTTCGCCGGTGGTGCTGGCGACCGAATGCCGGGTGGTGGACTTGGCTGACGCGGCGGCCTGCCGAAGCCTGGAAGACTGGTGGCTGGGCCTGACCCAGGAAGGCGGCGAAGGCATCGTCATCAAGCCGCTGGCGTTCATTCCCGAACATCGCAATATTCAACCGGCGGTCAAATGCCGGGGCCGGGAGTATCTGCGTATCATCTACGGGCCGGAATATACCGACGGCCGGCATCTGGCGCGGCTGCGGAAACGGTCGCTGGGCGGCAAGCGGGCGCTGGCGTTGCGGGAGTTCGCGCTTGGCCTGGAGGCGCTGGAACGCTTCGTCGCCCGCGAGCCGCTACGCCGGGTGCATGAGTGCGTGTTCGGGGTGCTGGCGCTGGAATCGGAACCGGTGGATCCGAGGTTATGAACGATGAAAGACCTATGTTCGGGACTGGCATCGGCACGACGCCAACTGGAGTTGGTGGTGATGAAACGTGCGCTGCGCCGGCATCATGTCGCCCGCCTCAAGCAGTCTCGCCGGTTCCACTGGGGCCGCGATTTGGCCCAGGAACCGAAGCCACTGGCCAAGGCGGTCGATACGCCCTGTCCCTGTAGTTGCTGGATGTGTGGCAATCCGCGCCGCTACTTCGGGGAACTGACCCGCCAGGAAAGGTGGGAGTCGCTCGATTTCAGGGAGTGGCAACGGCTGGAATGGCGTCGGTCTCCAACCACTCCCGGAACAGCGCATTCAGCGGTTCCAGACCCGGTTTGGTCGCCGGCGCCAGCGCCGCTGGCCCGTTCGCCAGTCGCGCCAATTCCGCCGCGATCCAGTCGCTCAAAGCGGGAATGCGCGGCCCCCAGGCCAGTTCCGCGCCGCCCTGCTTGAGCTTCAGCAAGTGCTCGATGGCGTCGCGCAATTCGCTGGGTGGCACTAGGGTTTCCACCAGATCGCGAAACGGCATGGGTACAACGCCCCGCCCACTTTCCAGCCAGCGCACCGCCAGCAGCGGACGCAGCACGTACAGGTATTTCTTCAACCGCACCCGTTCGCCGTGCAGATACTCCCGGTCGTTGCCGCGCGCCATGTGCAGGTAATGCCAGGCGCAGCCGACCGGGGAGTAGTAGGCGGGCGTCAAGGCCAGCAGCGCCTCCCGAAACCCCGGTTGCGCCTGATAGACGAGGGGCGAATGCAACCACTCGAACAACGGCGGGTTGGATTTGTGCATCAATTGCAACGCCTTGCGTAAATCCCAGCCGTTGATATCCAGCACGCCCTCGATAGGGCGTTCGATCACATCCCGGCGGCGCTCCAGGTCGATGCTCAGATACCAGTCGCGGGGGCGGACATAGATGAAACGCACATCGTAATCGCTATCCGGCGAGGCGAAGCCCCAGGCGCGGCTGCCGGATTCGCAGGCATACAGGATGCGCACCGATTCCGTATGTTCGATGGCCGCCAAGTGTTCCAGAATGGTCACGGCGATGGCGTCGGGTGGTTGTATCGCCTTGTTCATGACAGCCATACCCCCAGCACCACAAATCCCCCCACCAGCGTCCACAGCACGCTGCGGGTCGTCGCGGCGATCACAATCGCCGCCAGCCCGGCGATCAACCGGGCGTTGTCCCAAGCCAGCCACAGCGTGCCCTGCGGCATCAGCAGTTCGGGGATCACCAGCGCGGTCAGGGCGGCGACCGGCACGAACGGCAACACGCGGCGGAAGCCGGACGGGAACGCGATCCTGCCCTCGGCGGCGATGAACGACAGGCGGATGAGAAAAGTCACCGCGCCGCACAGCGCCATGACCAGCCAGATGCTCATCGCACCCCTCCCGCCAGCCGCCAACCGACCGCCATCCCGGCCAGCGCCGCTACCAGCAGGCCCAGCTTGAACGGCAGCCCGGCAGCCAGCAGCGCCACGATCCCGGAAACCGCCGCTACCGCCAGCAGGGTCCGGTTGCGGATCAGCGGCACCACGATGGCGATGAAGGTCAGCGGCAGAGCGAAGTCCAGCGGCCAGTCCGCCGGCAGCCGCGCGCCCAGCACCACGCCGGCGGCGGTGGACAGTTGCCAGCCGCCCCACAGGGCCAGCCCCGCGCCCAGATAGAACCAGTGCCGATAGGGTCCCGTATCGTCCGCCGCCTCCCGCCGGGCAATCACGGCATACGCCTCGTCGGTCAGCAGATAGGCCAGCGCCAGCTTCCAGCGCCGGTGCAGATGGGCGATGCGTGGAGCCACAGCGGCGCTGTACAGCGCATGGCGCAGGTTGAGCAGGCCCACTTCGGCCACCATCACCGTAACCGGCGCTCCCATGCCGAGCAACTGACAGAATAGAAACTGCGCCGAGCCGGCGAACAGAATGCTGGACATGGCCAGCGCCGCCGCCGGACTCAGCCCCTGACTTAAGGCCAGCGCGCCGTAGATCATGCCAAAGGGTATGACCCCAACCAGCAGCGGCGCCAGCGCCAGCACGCCGGCTTGGAATTCGCGGGAAGCGGAAGCAGCCATGATGGTCATCAAGATGGGCGGAATGCGGGAGGGGCGGATTATGCGCCATTGAGCGCCTGAATCGAACGGGAATGCGCTAAGCTTTTCCATTCATCGTACTTTACCGGATGGTCATGATGGAACCGCTCACGCGCATCGAACAGCACTTCGCCGCCAGCATCGCGGCCAAGCAGCGCACCCTCGCCACCACGGGGCCGGGTATCGTCCAGGCCGCCGAGCTTCTGGCGGAACGGCTGCGGCAGGGCTACAAGATTCTGGTCTGCGGCAACGGCGGGTCCGCCGCCGACGCTCAGCATTTCGCCGCTGAATTGGTCAACCGCTTCGAGATCGAACGGCCCGGATTAGCCGCCATCGCGCTCACGACCGACAGCTCGACCCTGACCTCCATCGCCAACGATTACGCCTTCGAACAGATCTTCGCCCGGCAGGTGCGCGCCCTGGGGCGTCCCGGCGATGTGTTGCTGGCGATTTCGACCAGTGGCAACTCGCCTAACGTCCTGGCCGCCATGACCGCCGCGCGGGAGTTGGGGCTGTCCACGGTGGCGCTGACGGGCCGCGACGGTGGGCGCATGGCCGGGCAACTGGGCGAGGAGGATATCGAGATTCGAGCGGCGGCGACGACGACCGCGCGGATTCAGGAGGTCCATATTCTGATCATCCACTGTCTGTGCGATTTGGTGGATCATCGGTTGTTTGGCGAGGAGGAACAATTATGAACGCATGGCGAATCCATCTGGCAGTGGCGGCCCTAGCCACGACGATGTTGACCGGTTGTATCCCACTGTTGGTGGGCGGCACGGCGGTGGGCGTCGGTGTGGCGCACGACCGGCGCACGACCGGCGCCGTGGTGGACGATCAGACCATCGAACTGAAATTGTATGATGCGTTTAACCAGCGCTTGCCGCCGGGCAACCACATCAACATCACTAGCTACAACGGCGCCGTGCTGCTGAGCGGCGAAGCCGTGTCGGCCCAGGCCCGGCAGCAGGCGGAAACCGTTGCCCGCAGCATCGAGCCACCCGTTCGGGAGGTTTACAACGAACTGGCGGTCGGCCCGCCCAGCGCCCTGTCCAGTCGCAGCAACGACACCTTGCTCACCACCAAGGTAAAAGCCGCGCTGCTGCGGATCAACGACATCCCGGATTTCGATCCCAGCCGGGTCAAGGTGGTGACGGAACGCGGAGTCGTTTATCTGCTGGGACTGGTGCGGCCCCGGGAAGCGGACGCGACGGCGGACGTGGCCAGCCAGGTCAGCGGCGTGCGTCAGGTGGTGACGCTGTTCGAATACATCCGCTGAGTGAGGCTATTTCACGATCTTCAGCGCCGGCCTGCGGTCGGGGCGCGCGGGTTTGTCCGGCTTGTCCGGCGGTGGCGAACCGGGCGGCGGCGGTTCGTCGCCGCCCTTTTCCTCGCCAAAGGCCATGCCCTGACCGTTCTCGTGGGCGTAGATCGCCAGGACGGCGACTACGGGAATCTGGATCGCGCGGGCCACGCCACCAAAGCGGGCGCTGAATTCGATCCAGTCGTTACCCAGTCGCAGGTCGCGCACCGCCGCCGAGTTGATGTTGAGCACGATCTGCCCCTCGCGCACGTGCTGCTTGGGCACGGTCACCCCCGGCGCTTCCGCGTCGACCAGAATGTGCGGCGTCAGGCCGTTGTCTTCAATCCACTCGTACAGGGCGCGGATCAGATAGGGACGGGTTGAGGTCATGGCCGAGGAATCGTGGGCGGATTGCGGGAAACGGGGCCCCCCGCCGGGCGCAGGGAGCGAATCAGAGAATGCCGGCGGAGAACGGTCGGCCCTCCGCCGGTAACAGCGTCAATGCACGTCTTTCCAGTACTCTTTCTTGAGCAGGTAGAACACCACGGTCAGCAGCGCCAGGAACAGCAGCACCCAGACGCCGATCTTCTGGCGCTCCAGTTGGATGGGCTCGCCGACGTAGGTCAGGAAGTTGGTGAGATCCGCCATTGCTTCCTTAAACTCCGGCGGACTCATGCTGCCGGGTTGCACCAGTTCGAAGCCCTTGAGGACCTTGGCTTCGTTGCCATCATGGTCCTTGTGGACCTCGTAGACCGCTTTTTGCATCCCCTGCAATTCCCACAGCACGTGCGGCATGCCGGCGTTCGGGAACGCGGCATTGTTCACGCCAAAGGGCCGGGTCGGGTCCAGATAGAAGGTTTGCAGGTAGGTGTAGAGGTAGTCCACGCCGCGCGACCGGGAGATGACGGTCAGATCGGGCGGGGTGACGCCGAACCAGATCTTGGCGTCGGCCTTGGGCATGGCGTTCTTCATCAGATCGCCGACCTTGGCGCCGGTGAAGATCAGGTTTTGTTGGACTTGCTCGTCGGTCAGGCCGATGTCGCGAGCCAGCCGGTTGTAGCGCTGGTACTCCAGCGAGTGGCAGCCCATGCAATAGTTGACGTACAGCTTGGCGCCCTTTTGCAACGAGGCCTTGTCGTGCAGGTCGATCGGCGCTTTCTCCAGCGGATAGCCCTCTCCGCCGGCCGCGAGGCTCAGGCCCGGCAGGGCCAGCAATGCGAGTGCGATGATGGTTTTTTTCATTTTGAGGTCACCCTTTCCGGTACCGGCTTGGTCTTTTCAAACCACGGCAGAATCGGCAGCACGAAGAAGAACGCGAAGTAGATCACCGAGCAGACCTGCGCCAAGGAGGTGCGGGCCGGGGTGGTCGGCAGCGCGCCCAGATAGCCCAGGATCAGGAAGGAAATGATGAACGCCGCCAGAACCAGCTTGAACAGGAAGCCGCGATAGCGGATGGACTTCACCGGGCTGCGATCCAGCCACGGCAGGAAGAACAGCATGACGATAGCGGCGCCCATGGCCAACACGCCCCACACCTGCGTGCCGGCGAAGGACGGCACCGCGCGCAGGATGGCGTAGAACGGGGTGAAGTACCACACCGGGGCAATATGCGGCGGGGTCTTCATCGGGTCGGCGGGATCGAAGTTCGGGTGTTCGAGGAAGTAGCCGCCCATCTCGGGGGCGAAGAAGATCACGAACGAGAAGAACAGCAGGAACACCCCCACGCCGACTAGGTCCTTGACCGTGTAGTAGGGATGGAAGGGGATGCCATCGGCCGGGGCCTTGGGGTCCCAACGGTTCCCCTTGGGCCCCTTTTTGATCTCGATGCCATCAGGGTTGTTGGAGCCGACTTCGTGCAGGGCGAGGATGTGGGCGACCACCAGCCCCACCAGCACCAGCGGCACGGCGATGACGTGCAGCGAGAAGAAGCGGTTCAGGGTAGCGTCGGACACCACGAAGTCGCCGCGAATCCACACCGACAGATCCGGGCCGACGACCGGAATGGCGCTGAACAGGTTGACGATCACCTGCGCACCCCAGTAAGACATCTGGCCCCAGGGCAGCAGATAGCCCATAAAGGCTTCGGCCATCAGGGCGACGAAGATCACCACGCCGAAGATCCAGATCAGCTCGCGCGGCTTCTTGTAGGAGCCGTAGATCAGCGCCCGGAACATGTGCAGGTAGACCACGACGAAGAAGGCCGAGGCGCCGGTGGAGTGCATGTAGCGGATCAGCCAGCCCCAGTCCACGTCGCGCATGATGTATTCGACCGAGGCGAAGGCGTCGGCGGCGGACGGTTTGTAACTCATGGTCAGCCAGATGCCGGTCAGAATCTGATTGACCAGCACCAGCAGCGCCAGCGAGCCGAAGAAGTACCAGAAGTTGAAGTTCTTCGGCGCGTAGTATTCGGTCAGATGCTCGCGCATCATCTTGGTCAGCGGGAAGCGTTCGTCAATCCAGCCGAGCAGACCGGTCGTGCCTTGTGTGTTCGCCATTATGCAGCCTCCGGATCAACGCCAATCAACACGCGGGAGTCGCTCAGGAACCGGTAGGAAGGCACCTCCAGGTTCGATGGCGCGGGAACGCTCTTGTAAACCCGCCCGGCCAAGTCAAAACGGGAACCGTGGCAGGGGCAGAAGAAGCCGCCCTTCCACTCTGGACCGAGATCGGCCGGCGCTACGTCGGGCCGGAAGGTTGGCGCACAGCCGAGATGGGTGCAGATGCCGACCAACACCAGAACTTCGGGTTTGACGGAGCGATTGGCGTTCTGGGCGTACTTGGGCTGCTGGCTGGCCATTTCGGAGTTGGGATCGAGCAACTGATCCTTGAGGCTGGGCAAGTCGTCCAGCATCTTCTGGCTGCGCTTGAGCAGCCAGACCGGTTTGCCGCGCCATTCGACGGTCATCATGGCGCCGTCTTCCAGCTTGCTGATGTCCGCTTCCACCGGGGCGCCGGCGGCCTTGGCGCGCTCGCTGGGCGACCAGGATTTCAAAAATGGAACGGCGACGAACGCCACGCCCACGCCGCCGACCACGGTAGCCGTAGCGGTCAGAAACCGGCGTCTGCCGAGATCGACGTCATCTACCGTACTCATACGCAGTCTCCTGTTGTAAATTTTATCGTTAGATTAGGATGGGTTGGCAACGCAAACGATCTGCACGGGTTTCGTGTTGGCCGGAGCCGGACTGGGAGCTGTTATTTTGCCGAAACCAGCACGCTTCGGGGGTACGCTGGACGATGCGCGAACTCCATCGGTATGACCTCCCGCCGTTTTCGCGGTACGGCAAAACTATAACTCAAGGAGGGTATTAGGGTCTATGCGCTCGTCGTTGCCAGCCGTGGGGTTGGCGCGGCTCGCATGGACCGCCGCCGGGATCAGACCGGATTGGCGATATCGACAAACGCGAAGTTCAGCGGGAATTGCTCGGCCAGATGCGCGCCCAGCGCCTGGACGCCATGGCGTTCGGTGGCGTGGTGGCCGGCGGCGAAAAAGTGCAGGCCGTTCTCGCGGGCCGTGTGGACGGTCTGTTCCGATGCCTCGCCAGTCAGGAAAGCGTCCGCGCCGGCGTTCAGCGCGACCTCGATGAACGACTGCGCGGCGCCGGTGCACCAAGCCAGGCGGCGGATCGGCGTGGCGTCGCCAGGGATATACAACGGTTCCCGGCCCAGGCGGGCGGCGAGGTGGGCGGCGAATTTCTCCCCACAGATCGGCGCGTCCGGTTCGCCCAGCATCACCAGTCCCGGCGTCCGACCACTGCCGCCGGCGATCCCAGTGACAGTCAGACCGAGCACTCGGGCCAGTTGGGCGTTGTTGCCCAGTTCCGGATGGGCATCGAGCGGCAGATGGTAGGCGATCAGACTGATCTCGTGGCGGAGCAAGGTGGCGAGCCGCCGCTGTTTCATGCCGACGACGCGCGGATTTTCACCCTTCCAAAACCAGCCGTGATGGACCAGCACGGCGTCGGCCCCCCGTTCCACCGCCGCATCCAGCAGCGCCTGGCAGGCGGTGACGCCGCCCACCAGATGATGAACCTCTGGCCGACCCTGCACTTGCAAGCCATTCGGGCAGTAGTCGCTGAAGTTTTCCACCGCCAGCAGGCGGTCGGCATAGGCAATCAGTTCGTTTAATCGCACGCCTCAACCTCTCTCAGGATTTGCCCGAGCGCGGCGAGCAACGCAGCGTTCTGTTCCGGGTTGCCGACCGTGATCCGCAGGAACTGCTCGATGCGTGGCAGACGGAAATGACGCACGATCACATGGCGTTCGCGCAATGCGGCGGCCAGCGCGGCGGCGTCCCGGCGTGGATGGCGGGCGAACACGAAGTTGGCCGCCGAGGGCAACACGTCGAAGCCCAGTCCAGCCAGCGCCGCGACCAGCGTCGTGCGGCTGGCGATCACCGCCTGCCGGGTGCGTTCGAAGTACTCGCGGTCCTCGAACGCCGCCACCGCGCCGGCGATGGCCAGCCGGTCGAGCGGATAGGAGTTGAAGCTGTTCTTGATCCGCTCCAGCGCCTCGATCAGTTCCGGGTGACCCACCGCCAGCCCGACCCGCAGCCCGGCCAGCGAGCGGGATTTGGACAGGGTTTGCGTCACCAGCAGATTCGGGTAGCGATCCACCAGGGGGATGGCGGTCTCGCCGCCGAAGTCAATGTAAGCCTCGTCAACGACCAGCACCGAGTCCCGGTTGCGTTCCAACAGCCATTCGATGCCGGCCAGCGACAGCAGGCAGCCGGTGGGCGCGTTCGGGTTGGCGAAGATGATGCCGCCGTTCGGTCGTGGATAGTCAGCGACCCGCAACGTGAAGTCCTCGGCCAGTGGCACGGTGGCGAAGTCGATGCCGTACAGGCCGCAGTAGACCGGGTAGAAGCTGTAGGTGATGTCGGGAAACAGCAACGGCGTCGAGTGCTGGAGCAGGCCGTGGAAGACGTGCGCCAGCACTTCGTCCGAACCGTTGCCGACGAAGACCTGCGCCGGCGTGACGTCGTAATAATCGGCGATGGTCTGCTTCAGCCGCTCGGCGTTCGGGTCCGGGTACAGCCGCAGGTTGTCGGACAACTCGGCCTGGATCGCTGCCAGCACCCGCGGCGACGGTCCGTAGGGATTCTCGTTGGTGTTGAGCTTGACCAGGTTACCGAGCTTGGGCTGCTCGCCGGGCACGTAGGGCGTGAGCCGCCGCGTCACGGGGCTCCAGTAATGGCCATGATCGGTTTTGGAATTGGCGATGCGCACGGGTGATTTTCCTCCCTGAATCAAGGCTCGGAAATGGGTCGTGGAACCGTTTATCTCGCTTCCGCTAGCCGCTTCCCTTGGACCGGCAAGCGTGGGACACTGAGAATGACTGGCCAAGCCGGATTTTACAACACCGGGGCGCTCGAGTGAGCACGGCCTGCGCCAATTGAACACACCCTGCCGTCCGAGGTTCCAGGAACAAGGAGGCGTTGCGCGCGTTGTGGGTCAAGCCGTTCCGAGGATTAGCGGGAAGCACGGTAGGGGAGCGAACGGTTATCTAAAAGCGAGGTTCCCATGCGCTGGAGAACGGGTAGGGAAAGCGACAATGTCGAGGATCGGCGGGGTTTGCGAGCGGCGCCCACCCTCGCGGGCGGCGGCATCGGCACGATCATCCTCGTACTCCTCGCCCTATTCTTTGACGTTGACCCTGGCGCGCTGCTTCAGAGCCGATCCCCGGGCGGCGTTTCATCCCAACAGTCGGCCGCCGTGCCTCCGGGGCAGGACGAGTCACGCAAGTTTGTCTCGGTGGTATTGGCCGAGACCGAGGATACCTGGCGCGACCTGTTTCGTCGGATGGGCGGTACTTATCAGGATCCAAAACTGGTGCTGTTCACGGGCGCGGTGCAATCGGCCTGTGGCTTTGCCCAGGCCGCAGTTGGCCCGTTTTACTGCCCGGCGGACCAAAAGGTCTATATCGATCTGGGTTTTTACCAGGATCTCAAGAATCGCTTCCACGCTCCTGGCGATTTTGCCCAAGCCTACGTGATCGCTCACGAAATCGGGCATCACGTGCAAAACTTGCTGGGAATCTCGGACCAGGTTGAAGCCCGGCGGCGCCGTTCCGGCGCGGCGGAAGCCAATGCCTTATCAGTCCGCCTGGAATTGCAGGCGGATTGCTTGGCTGGAGTCTGGGCCTATCATGCCCATAAAGCCCGGCAGATTCTGGAATCGGGCGACATCGAGGAGGGACTGAACGCGGCCAGCGCTATCGGTGATGACCGCCTGCAAATGCAGGCGAAGGGTTATGTCGCACCGGACTCCTTCACCCATGGCAGTTCCGCGCAGCGGGTGCGCTGGTTCAAGCGCGGCATCGCCAGCGGGGATTTGCGCCAGTGCGACACCTTTAGTACTGCGCCACTTTAGTGCTTCGATCGTGCTCCAACCGCTCGCGACAGCGCCTCGAGCCCCGAGCACCGCGTTCGGAGGCAGGCGCCACCTCCGATCCTCGTTCGTAGTACACCTTGGCCATCTCCCAATCTTCCGCGCGTCCCAGCGCGAGCGCCCGGCGCAGCAACCGCAGGCAACGGGCTTTCCACCCCCAGTCTAGAGCGAACTGCGCGGCGGCCAAAGTGCGCACGAAGGCTCCAAGTTGGCTGTTTGTCGCCCGAATCCAGGGATGCTTGGCTGGCGGGGCAGTGTGACTTGCTGGGGTTGCCCCGAAGCACTTGGTATGACCGGGGGGCCGAGCCGAGCACCTTGAATCTGGAGCTGATGCGCCGCCTGGACGAGGAATACACGGCCCATCCGTTCTACGGCAGCCGGCGGATGACGGCGGTGCTGCGCCGGGCCGGGTATGTGGTGAATCGCAAGCGGGTGTTGCGGCTGATGCGCCCGATGGGGTTGGCGGCGATCTACCCCCAACCGGCGCTGTCGCACCCCGACCCGGATCATCGCCTCTACCCGTATTTGCTGCGGGGGGTGACGGTGACCGGACCCGATCAGGTGTGGAGCACTGACTTCACCCACCTCACCCCGACCCTGGCCGCCTTCTGGCTGGCGGTGTTCGAGGTGACCCAGGTTGTCGGCTGCGCCCGCCAGAAGAAAGCGGGCCTGGCCAAGCTGTGGTGGAAGATGACCGAGATCGACATCCCGCCGCTGACGCCAGAGGCCACGCGGGACATCGTTCAAACCTACATCGCCAAACAAGGGATGCTGATCGAAGCGCCCGGCCTGTTCGTGGGCCACGTGGTGAAACAATCCGGCGGCAACCCGCAGGCCATCGCGGACATGCTGAACGACTCCAGCAAAGAGCGGCGGGTGGACAAGCGCAAGATTCGGGAGCTGCGCCACGCGGCGGGGGTGCGCTACTTCGACTTCACCCCGGTGCTGATCGTGGCGCTGGCCGCGGTGGTCGGCGCGCGCTATCTGGCGATTGGCACCGGCGACACCGAAGTTGTACATCTTCGCCGGGATGCTGGCGGCGGTCGTGATCTCCATCCGGGTGTTCCTGTTTAGGGGCGCGGGTAAGGCGAATTGAGGCGGGACCGGCTCGCGCGTCCAATGGAAAGGGGAGCATAAAGTAGCTACAATTTGTCGATGATCACTTGGGATGAACCGAAGCGCCGGGACAATCTCCGCAAGCACGGCATCGATCTGGCCGACTGCGAGGTC
>WBUJ01000083.1 GCA_008933795.1 Candidatus Contendibacter sp.
GAGGGTGGCGCTGAAATCCCCCCGGCTTCGCCACCCCCCTTTTGCAAAGGGGGGTTGGGGGGGATTTCAGCGGCGAGCCACGGGGCGAGGAACAGCAACTCGTCCACGGCGTCCCGGCATTGCCGGGCCAACGCCTGCGCCCATCTACTCACTTCACTCCCGGCGTCCGCGCTCAGGCTGCGAACCCCGCTCTCGGCGCTGGTCGCCAACGCATCGAGGCACTGCCACGCCGTCGCCAGCGTGGTAGGGCGCGCGGTAAATGCCGATTCCAGCGTCTGCTGAAAGCGCGCGAACGGGGCCGGCAAGTGACCTTCCGCCGCGTCCACCAGCAGACTGAAGGTGTCGCTGAGTCCGTCGAATAATCGCGCGCTCAGGATCGGGGCATCGATCAACGCGAGCAGGCCCGGCTGCAAGGTCAGCAGGTGGCCCGCGAGGTTGCCGCTGTCCACCGACGAAATGTAGATCGGGTGCAGTGGTTTCAGCGACTGGGTGTCGTACCAGTTGTAAAAGTGGCCGCGATACCGTTCCAGGCCCGCCATCGTGCGCAGCGCGCAGGCCGTGCGCTCGATGAGGCGTCCGGCCGGCAGGTAGCCGAAGTCATACGCGGCCAGATTCGCGAGCAACGACAGTCCCATGTTGGTCGGCGACGTGCGATGCGCAACCACGGCTACAGGATGCTCCTGCACATTGTCCGGCGGCAGCCAATAGTCTTCCGGGCCGACGAAGGTCTCGAAGAACGCCCAGGTTTTGCGGGAAACGGTGCGCAGAAAGCGGGTTTGGTCGGCCGTCAAGCGGGTTCCGTGGCGAGTCAGCGGGCGACTCATCCACCATGCCAGCGCGGGCGAGGCCAACCACAGCAACAGGATCGGCGCGGCCACGCTCAATACCATCGGTTTTGCCAGCGCCAGACCCAGCGCTGTGACCCCCGCGAGCGCGGGAGCCACCCCCATCATCCGGTGGAAAGCGACGAGGTCGCGGCGCCGCTGGCGATCCAGGTCGCCCGACGAGGTCCATTCGAGCAATCGCTGGTGGCTGACCCGCAGCCGCCAGAACGTGCGCATCATGGCATCCAGGCTAAAGAACGCCTCGTAAGGCAGGCAAACGAGGGAGAAGGCGGCCTGCGCTAAATGCTGACCCGTCGAACGGGCGGCGGCGGCGAGATGCTGGCCCCAGCGCACATCGCCGGGCTTGCGCAGCACGTTCAGGAGCGAGGTGGCCAGCGCCGGAATCAGGAGGATGCCGAGCACCACCAGGGTCCAGAACCCCGGCGATGCCATCACCGTCCAGCCCAGCACCAACAGCAGAGTCAGGGCCGCCGGTGCGAGACTGCGCCGCAGGTTGTCGGCCAGTTTCCAGCGGGACAGGGCCGAGAGGGGGTTCTTCCGGGGGCGTCCGTCGAGACCGGGAACCCGTGGCAGCAACCACGTCGCAATCTGCCAGTCCCCGCGAATCCAGCGGTACCGACGGTTCACGTCCGCGCTATAGCTCGCGGGATAATCCTCGTACAACTGCACGTCGGAGAGCAACCCCGAACGCGCGTAGCACCCTTCCAGCAGGTCGTGGCTGAGGATGCGGTTCTCGGGGAAGCACCCGTGGAGCGCCTGCTCGAAGGCATCGACTTCGTAGATGCCCTTGCCGATGAACGAACCTTCCTGGAACCAGTCCTGGTAAACGTCGGAGATGGCGTGCGTATACGGGTCTATGCCGGCATCGCTCCCGTGCAGCCGCGCATAACGCGACCGGTTAGCGCCGGGCAGGCTCACGGCCACGCGGGGTTGCAGAATGCCGTAGCCCTCGCCGACCCGCTGCCGGTCCGCGTCGTAGCGTGCCCGATTCAGCGGATGCGCCATGGCGCCCACCAATTCCCGCGCCGCGTCGCGCGGCAGTTGGGTATCGGTGTCCAGGGTAATGACGTACTTTACGTTCGACAGGAGCGCCGGATCCCCGACGACCCGCGAAAAACGCTCCTGATCATCGCCGCGCAGCAGCGCGTTCAAATCCGCCAGCTTGCCGCGCTTGCGCTCGTAACCCATCCAAACCTGTTCTTGCGGATTCCAGCGGCGCGGGCGATGGAACAGGAAGAACGTGTCGCCCCGGTCGCGCGGGTACTTTTCGTTCAGCGCTTCGATCCGTTGCGCCGCCAACTGCACCAGCGCTGCGTCCTCCGGCAGCGTTTCCTCCGGCGCGTCCCGAAAATCGGTCAACAGGCCAAAGTGCAGGTGATTGTCCCGATTGGCGAGGAATCGGACTTCCAGCGCTTCGATCAGATCCTCAATGTTCTGGGTACTGGTGAGCATCGTGGGCGTCACCACCAGGGTGCGCGCTTCCGGCGGAATACCCCCGGAAAAGTCCATGCGCGGCAGTGGCCAGGGCGTGGCCAGCAGCGTCGCCAGCCAGTTCACCAGCGCCACCGCCAGATGACTGGTCCCCAGCACCACGAGGATCACCAGGAACGGGAGCAGCCCACCCGGCACGCCATCGGCCTGCGCCTTCGTCAGCAAACTCCCGGTGAAGAGCGCCGTCAGCAGCGCCATCGCGCCCAGATACAGGGATAAGGGAAAATGGCGACCCCATCTTTGCAGGGATTCCAGGGTACACAGGCACGCCTTCGCCCGGCGTTCGAGCCGCGATAATCCCCGGTCGATCAGGTAAAACCCCACATGCGCCGCGCGCTCGCCGTCGTCGTGCTTCGCCGCGCCTTCCCGGGCCAGGTCAAGCGCGTGGCGCGCCACCTCAATTTCGGAAAGGCGGCTGTTTTTCGCAATCTTCTCCACCACATGCCGGTAACGATCCCGGGTGGCAAAATCCATCTTGCCGTACACCCCGCCCGGATCGTCGCGCAAGGTGTGCTCGACCCCGCTCATCGTTTCCACGAACTCGCGCCAGTCCATCGCCCCCAGGAAGCGGAGACTACCGATGCTGTTGCTGATAGACACCTGGTCGGCGGCCTGTTGCTGGTTCTCCATCTGCACCAACTGCTCGATGGTCAGGCCCAACTCGGCGAGCCGCTGTTCGATCCACGTCAGCGGCAAGGCCAACGCGGAACTCTGGCCTTGCAGTCGGCGCGCCAACTCCGCCACGAAGGCGCTCGACAGCGGCAGGTTCGAGCGCGCCATGTCCGCGATCACCAAAATCAGATTTTTCGGGTCGCTCTCGGCCATCGCCGTCATCTGGTCCGCCCACCCGTCGGCCAGGTTGCGGTCGGTCCGGCTGGACGCGATGCGGACCGCGACGCGGCGGAGATTCTCGATCAGCGCCAGGCGCAGCATGATCGGGATGGCCCACAGTTCGCCCAGCTTGAGGGCGGTGACCGTCTGGTAGGCCGCGACGAACCGGCTGAGATTTTCCGGGTCCACCCGTCCATCGCCGTGGGCGATGATCTCCAGCGCCAGGTCGTACACGCGCGGCAGCCCGGCCGAGGGGCCGTTCAACAGGCGTGGCAGTTCCCGGCTGTAACCCTTGGGCAGATGCCGCTTGGCGGTGCGAATTTGTTCTTCGATCAGATAAAAATTATCGAGCAGCCATTCCCCGGCCGGCGCGATCCGGCGGGTCGCCGTCACCGCCGCCACGAGCAGCGCGCAGACGTCGATCAGGGTCCGCTCGTTCTCGGTCAGCCGGGCCAGAAGCGGGTCCGGCCCAGGTCGCGGCGTCAATTGATGCGAAGTCGCGAGACGCTTGCCGTGCTGTTCCATCTGGACGGCGCTGAACAGTTCCGCGCGCAGCGGCGGCTCGTCACCGACATACTTTTGGGTCAGGCCGTTGCCGAGGAGGCGCGTCCTCCACTGGAGCCAGGTTTCGCGAAGCGTCATGGTGCTCACCTGCAAGTTGGCGGTCTCCGGCTGCGGAGCGAACCGCTCCCCGGACCCGGGGCCTGGAGATCAGTTCACGGTTTGCAAGGCTCGGTCTCCCGTCACTTGAGCCGCATGTCGTTCTTGACGGATACCACGCCCTGGACGCCGCGCGCGACGCGGACGGCCTTGTTAATGTCTTCCCTGGAGTTGACGAAGCCGCTCAATTGCACCACGCCCTTGAAGGTTTCGACGTTGATCTCGGCCGATTTCAGCGAAGGTTCGTTGAAGATTTCCGCCTTGACCTTGGCAGTAAGGACGGTGTCATCCACATATTCCCCGGTACCCTCCTGCTTTGAGGTCGAGGCGCATCCCAGGAGAGACGCGAAGACGATGGCGAAGAAAAAGGTGGCGAATCGGTTGAAGGATCTCATGGTGATACTCCGGGTGAAGGATGAATCGAGGGTTTTTCGCGAGGAGGTAAAGGGCTCGATCATTTGAAATGCGCTTTGAACGCATTCGCGGAATCCTTCAAGGCTTCCCAGACATTTTCGGTTTCCGCCTTGAGTTGCTCCCAGGAGTCTTCAGTGGCGGACTTAATCGCCTCCAGCTTGGTTTCGCCTTCCTGACGCTTGGCGCGCAGTGTGACGAGTTGCTCCTGATATTTCTCCTTGGCGGCCTCCTTGGTCTTCTGCGCTTTGGCCTCCAGGACGTCCATTTCCGCGCTCCATTCATCGAGCTGTTTCTTCATCTTTGCTACATATTCGTCTCTGGTTAACATGGGGTCTTGCTCCTGTTCTAAATCGGTGAATCGGTCATATTGACCGGAATTTCAGTGAGTGACTGCTCTCAACGCCAGCGGAAATCCAAGCGGGTCTGGCCCGAACCCTGGATATGCACGGTTTGGCGCTGAGGCTGCTGCTGGGCTTGACCGGGTACGCTGGCTTCCACGGTGTAGTCGCCGGGCGCCAGTTGGGCGAAGAACCAGGGGCCTTTCGATTCGGCGGTCAGGACCGTTTCCCCGCGCGCGTCCAGAATGTTCACCCGGACCGCTGATAAATACTCGCCACTGCCCTGCATCGCGAACAGCAAACGCAGGTTGAACTGGTTGGACTGGGCATCGAGTGCGGCGCGTTCGCCTTCGCCCACGCCGCCCGATACGTAGCGAATGCCTCGATCGCTGTGGACCTGCGGTAACCCCGCCGGCGACTCGTCAGGGCCGGCAGCGGCAACCGGGGATGGCGCAGGGGGCGCCGCCGACTCCGAACCGGCATAAGGATTCGGGCGCGGTAATGGTGCGGGCGTTACGGGCATCGGTTCCTGATAGCGGGGGGGTGAGTCCGAGCCGTAGGTCAGGGGAGCGTTAACCGTCTGCTGTGCGCCCGCCGACGGCAACACGCCACCACCCCCTATCAGCGCCGTTATCATCAAGCTGATTCCATGCATTCTTGCCATTTCGAGAACCTCTTTAGCCTACTGAAGGGAGCCGGAAATCGCGTTTCCGACGACCGACTTTTCCCTCCGGCAGGAGGGAGTTCTGCCGGTCTCCAAAGCCGCGGTGGCTAGCTTTTCTTGGACACGAACAGCAGGAGCCCGCCTGCCACTATTGCCGCCACGCCCGCCCAGACCGGGATATTGACCGTCTGCCGGTCCTGAACCGTCAGTTCGAGCGGACCGATACTGGCGTGCTGAGTCTCTTTGGTATAGCTGAAACCGCCATACGCCAAGCCCAAGACACCTGCGATGATCAGCGCGATGGCTGCAATCCTGATTGCGTTCATCCAGTCTCCTCCCATCGATAAAACTTTACCGATTGATCGGCTATCCAACGCGTATCCCTTGCATGGGACCCAAAAGCCCAAAGGCGCTTAATACGAAAAGAATCACTACAATGATGACCACCACATTCAAGATTTTCTTGATGGTGCCATCCATCGGTATGTAGGTATTGATCGCCCACAGGATCACCCCGAAGACGACTAGGACAATCACTAATTGAATCAATGGCATGATATTTCTCCTTTCATGTTGAAATCGGGAGAAACCTACAATATTCCCTGGTAGGCGTCTGTGCGCTAGCGCACGGATCAATGCCATCGATACACGGCTTATCGTCCGCCAGTGACGTGCCGCGAATGCTAAAATACTCAAATCATGGCGGATACATCCGCTCTATAATGAACTGGCCTACGGTCGCGGCCTACCGCGCGCTGGAAATGAAAATTACCGGAACATCCCCGCTCGATCTGTACGCTATCGCACGTAAAATAATTTTATATAATAAATTTGATACAATGGATATTGCTGGTTATGAAATTCAGGCCATGCGGTTCCGGTTGCCCGACAAACGCTTTTGGAGGTGGTTCATGTCCATCGCGCCCAGCCCGCCAAACGCCCGACAAAATCATCTGCTCGCCGCTCTGCCCCAGCCCGAAGGCGAGCGTCTGTTTGCTCACTTGGAATCGGTCCCACTGCCCCTCGGCGAGGCTCTATACGAGGCTGGGGGCCGGTTGAATCACGTCTATTTCCCCACCACCGCCATCGTGTCCCTGCTGTACGTTATGGAGAACGGCGCGTCCGCCGAAATCGCCGTGGTCGGCAACGACGGCATCGTGGGCATCGCCCTGTTCATGGGCGGTGAAACCATGCCGAACCGGGCCGTGGTGCAGAGCGCGGGCCACGCCTATCGGTTGAAAGGGCAGGTGCTCCAGCAGGAATTCAACCGCTCCGGGGCGTTGCAACATTTGTTGCTGCGCTACACCCTGGCTCTGCTGACCCAGATGGCGCAGACCGCCGTCTGTAACCGGCATCATTCGGTGGACCAGCAACTCTGTCGCTGGCTGCTGCTCAGTCTCGACCGGTTGCCCACGAACGAGCTGAGCATGACCCAGGAGCTGATCGCCAACATGCTGGGGGTCCGGCGCGAGGGCGTGACCGAGGCCGCCGGAAAATTGCAGGGCGCCGGCTTGATTCGCTACAACCGGGGCCACATCACGGTGCTGGATCGACCGGGCCTGGAAGCGCGGGTGTGCGAGTGCTACGAGGTGGTCCGGAAAGAATTCCGCCGCCTGCTTCCCGACGCGATCGCGACGTGACCCGTCCCAATCGCCGGGCCATCTCGCCCGCCGGTGGGTTCGGAAAATTTTGAACGACGGCCGCCATGATAATTGTTTGAGCCGTGTACCAGGTGACTGGTACGCACGGTTCCGAGGGGGCGGGGTGGTGGCGACATCGCCCCGCTGCCCGGACGTATAGTCCTCAATCTCTTTATGCGCCAACGCCATACCGCCCCAAATCCACTTGCGAGGATGACATGATTCGATCCACATCGTGGTATTTCGTAGTAGCGGGGATTTGTAGTGTCTTGGCTGGCATCGTTCGAGCCGGCGGCGATCCGCCCACCGGCGACCCCGCCGCCGGTAAGAACAAATTCGCGACCTGTGCCGGTTGCCACGCCATTCCCGGTTACACCAATGCCTATCCCAATTATCACGTACCCCGGCTAGGTGGCCAGCATCCAGATTACATCGTCGCCGCGCTCAAGGCCTACCAAGCCGGCGACCGCTCGCATCCGACCATGCATGCCAATGCTTTTTCGCTCAGCGAGCAGGATATTCGAGACATCGCCGCCTATGTCGCCGGATTCACGTCTACCGCACCGGCCCAGCCGGTTCAGGGCGACGCCGTCGCTGGCAAAACCAAGAGCACGGTCTGCGCGGCTTGCCACGGTCCGGACGGCAACAGCAGTATCACCCTGTATCCGCGACTGGCCGGCCAGTACGAGGACTATCTGCGCAAAGCGTTACAGGATTACCAAGCCGGGAAGCGCAACAATCCCATCATGAAAGGCATGGTCGCCACCCTGTCAGAGCAGGACATGGCTGACTTGGCTGCTTTTTTCGCCAGCCAAGTCAATGGATTGGGGATCGCGCAACAACCATAACTTCACACTTTCACCCCGCCCTGCCGCCGACCGCGCCCGCAGCCTGACCGGCAATGGCCGGGGTTGTAGGCCGCTTGCGCGCAATGCCGCCGCGCCGACGGTTTGCTGCTCGTGGCCCGCGCGTTGGCACGGCCCTGCCTGGGGGCCGTCGCCGAGCCAGATCCATGCCCGCGCCCACGCCAACGGCCTGGAGGTCTTCCTCCTGTCGCAACTGCACCGTCCCCATTTCCACCCAAATCCCTAGCGTAACGCTCGGATATTGACAAGCTGCCATCAGCCGTCTACTTGTTAATCGAGCACAACAGGAGGAACGCTATGGCTTGCAATCGCATCGCGCGCGGAGGAGTCGCCCTGGGAAGCGTTCTGGCGGTCTGGAGCGCCGGCGCTCGCGCCGATTTCGCCGTGAACATGACGCCGGGCGTCACCGCCATCAGCCGGGAAGTCTACGACCTGCACATGCTGATCTTCTGGATCTGCGTAGCCATCGGCGCAGTGGTGTTCGGGGTGATGTTCTGGTCGATCTACCATCACCGCAAGTCGCGCGGCGCGGTGGCGGCCCAGTTCCACGAAAGCGCCTTGGTCGAAGTGCTGTGGACCATCGTACCGATGCTGATCCTGGTGGCAATGGCGGTGCCGGCAACCAAGACCCTGATCCGCATGGCCGATGCCCGCGGCGCCGATTTGACCATTAAGGTCACTGGCTATCAGTGGCGCTGGCATTACGAGTATTTGAACGAAGGCATCGACTTCTTCAGCACCCTGGCCACGCCGCAGGACCAGATTCACAACACCGTCCCCAAGGACGCAACTTATCTGTTGGAGGTGGACCGGCGGCTGGTGGTGCCAGTCGGCAAGAAAATCCGCATTCTGACCACCGCCGCCGACGTGATCCATTCCTGGTGGGTGCCGGCGCTGGGCTGGAAGCGCGACGCCATCCCCGGCTTCATCAACGAGTCCTGGACTCTGATCGAAAAACCCGGCGTCTATCGCGGCCAGTGCGCCGAACTGTGCGGCCAGGATCACGGCTTCATGCCGGTAGTGGTCGATGCCGTACCCGAGGCCGAATTCCAACAGTGGGTGGCGAACATGAAGGCGAAGAACCTTCCGGCCGCCCAGGCCGCTAATGGAGGTCAACCCCTGTGAGCATCGCCGCCGCGCCCGCCCTGCATCACGAGCACGATACCCACGCCGGCCCACCGCGTGGTCTGGGCCGCTGGTTGTTCACCACCAACCACAAGGACATCGGCACGCTGTACCTGCTGTTTTCGCTGATGATGTTCTTCGTCGGCGGCAGCTTCGCGCTGGTGATCCGGGCCGAGCTGTTCCAGCCGGGCCTGCAAATCGTCGATCCGCATTTGTTCAACCAGCTCACCACCCTGCACGCGCTGGTGATGATCTTCGGCGCGGTGATGCCGGCCTTCGTCGGCCTGGCCAACTGGCAGGTTCCGATCATGATCGGCGCGCCGGACATGGCCCTGCCGCGCATGAACAACTGGTCGTTTTGGATCCTGCCGTTCGCCTTCGCGCTGTTGCTGTCCACCCTGTTCCTGCCCGGCGGTGGCCCCGCCGGCGGCTGGACCCTGTATCCGCCGCTGGCGTTGCAGACCGGCCAGGCGTTCCCGTTCGTCATCCTGGCCATCCACATGATGGGCATTTCCTCGATCATGGGCGCGATCAACGTCATCGCCACCATCCTCAACCTGCGCGCGCCCGGCATGATCCTGATGAAGATGCCGCTGTTCGTGTGGACCTGGCTGATCACGGCGTTTCTGCTGATCGCGGTGATGCCGGTGCTGGCGGGTGCGGTCACCATGCTACTGGCCGACAAGTTTTTTGGCACTTCCTTCTTTAATGCCGCCGGCGGGGGCGATCCGGTGATGTTCCAGCACATCTTCTGGTTCTTCGGCCATCCCGAGGTGTACATCATGATCCTGCCGGCGTTCGGGATCATCTCCCAGATCATTCCGACCTTCGCCCGCAAGCCGCTGTTCGGCTATGCCTCAATGGTCTACGCCACTGCGTCGATCGCTTTTCTGAGCTTTATCGTCTGGGCGCACCACATGTTCACGGTGGGGATGCCATTGGCCGGCGAGTTGTTTTTCATGTACTCGACCATGCTGATCGCGGTGCCGACCGGTGTGAAGGTGTTCAACTGGGTTTCGACCATGTGGCGGGGGTCGATGACGTTCGAGACGCCGATGCTGTTCGCCATCGCCTTCGTGATCCTGTTCACCATCGGCGGTTTTTCCGGCCTGATGCTGGCCATCGCTCCGGCCGACTTCCAATACCACGACACCTACTTCGTGGTGGCGCATTTCCACTACGTACTGGTACCGGGTGCGGTGTTCTCGATCATGGCCGGCGTCTATTACTGGCTGCCGAAGTGGACCGGCCACATGATCGACGAAAGACTGGGCCGGCTGCATTTCTGGCTGTCGGTGGTCGGGGTCAACGTGCTGTTCTTCCCGCAGCATTTTCTCGGGCTGGCCGGGATGCCGCGCCGCATTCCCGATTACGCCCTGCAATTCACCGAGTTCAACATGATTTCCAGCATCGGCGCGTTCCTGTTCGGCTTCTCGCAACTGCTGTTTTTGTACAACGTGATCCAGACCATTCGTGGCGGCGAGCCAGCGACCGATCAGGTCTGGGAAGGCGCGCGGGGACTGGAATGGACCCTGCCTTCGCCCACGCCGTATCACACGTTCACCAAGGCCCCCGTGGTCGAGTAAGGGGAGGTCAAGAGCATGGAAACCCAGGAAACGAAGAGTGCGCTGGCGACGGCCAACCGACGAGTGGTGCGCCGCCTGCTGCTGGCGGTGGCGGCGATGTTCGCCTTCGGCTTCGCGCTGGCGCCGCTGTACGACGTGCTGTGCCAGATCACCGGCCTGAACGGCAAGACCGGCGGGCGGGTGGCGGTGGCGCGGCCAGTGGTGGTGGACGAGACGCGCACGGTGACGGTGGAATTCGTTGCCAGCCTGAACGCGGGCGCGCCGTGGGAGTTCGCGCCGATGGTGACCCGGATGGCGGTGCATCCCGGCCAGTATTACCAGACCCGGTATCTGGCCCGGAACCTGACCGATCAACGGTTGGTCGGTCAAGCGGTGCCCAGCGTGGCGCCGGGTCCGGCGGCCCGGCATTTCCAGAAGGTCGAGTGCTTCTGCTTCAACCGCCAAAAGTTCGAGCCGGGCGAGGAGCGGGCGATGCCAGTCACCTTCATCATCGACCCGGAATTGCCGCCGGAGGTGCGCACGGTGACGCTGTCCTACACCTTTTTCAAACTGGACGACGCCGGCGGTTGAAATCGCGGTCGCTGAAGCAGGATGCGGCGCCAAGTCTATAACGCTATCGGGCGTGGACGCCGGGGAGGCGGTTCGCTCCTGGTCGAGCGGGGCGGCGTACATGAACACCCTGAGCGGCGATGCCAGCGCGTGAGTCGTGCGCGCCGCCTACGGCGCCGGCTGCCCGCGCCGCGCCGCTCTCAAGGCGAAGTTCGACCCGAACAACCTGTTGGTGAGCAGATTATCGATAAAAACGGGGGTTTGCCATACAAATACGACTTGGAGGCGATGATATCCATGAAACAACCTTTGGTTATTGACTACGCTAATTGGCCGAAACTTCTGCCAAGTCAACCCCTCCTAACCAGTTTTCAATCGGGTTGGAATAGCATTCAACTTGCCCATTATCACCAATCATCGATTGATTTTCCTGAAGTATCCAACCCTCGGCACATGCTCATTATTCCACTGGGGCATCAGGCATTTGATTTGGAATTTGTCCCGGAGGGGCATTTACAGACGATTTCGTATCGAGAAAAAGACTACGCAAGTAGCTGCATTCAAATCGTTCCTGCTAATTTACCTCATAGAGCCCGTTCTATTTCGACCGTTCAATCGATAGAGTGGATTCACTGCTATCTGGAGCCGACATTCCTGGCTCGGATTGCTTATGAAGCTGTAAACCCCGATCACGTCGAACTGTTGCCGACACCGAAAAAAGTCGATTTATTACTCCATCACATTGGTCTAGAACTTAAGTCAAATTTAGAAATCGATGGGAGTGGCAGTCGTTTCTACGCCGATTCCATGGCAACGGCGTTGTCGGCTTATCTGTTGCGCTATTATTCTACCCGAAACCATCATTTTCAAAAATATGAAAATGGCTTATCTAAAATAAAGCTCAAGCAAGCAGTGGAGTATATCCAATCGCATTTGGGTGAAGATTTATCCCTGAGTGACATTGCCAATGAACTCGGCATGAGCCAGTATTACTTCTGCCATTTATTCAAGCGATCGACTGGCATATCACCCCACCAATTCTTGATTCGTCAGCGGGTAGAACAAGCAAAGCATTTGCTCAAGCAGCCAGTACAAACCGTTACGACCGTAACCTTGGAGTGTGGTTTCGCCAATCAGAGCCATTTCGCTAGGTGTTTTCGTCAATACACGGGGATGAACCCCAATCAGTTTCGTAAATTATAGCAAGATTTTGTTCAAAGCCACAAAAACATGTGCGATTAAGCTGTAGCAATGCTCTATAAAATAGCGCAATCGCCCAACAACCCTCGGTGCAGCGGCCTGAAAGAAACCGCTGTTGCTGAGTTCAAAGTTATTGAGCCGCATGACGGGACGTTAGGCACTTAATACGTTGAATAAAGCAGTAAAAACGATTGGCAGATTTACCGCGCTCTGCCCTGCTCATCTACTCAGTCAGCATAGCCATGATCGCAATTTTCAACCCCAAAATGGAGGAAGCCATGACAGCTCATTTAAAATTAAATTGTTCTGCTATTTTCAACTGTTTGATCGGCAGCGTGCTGCTGGGTTTGTTTACCGCAGCTTTTGCAGATGACGCGCCGCTCTCGTATGTGGCCGAACCTGACGTCTACAAGGTGCTCACCGAAAATGACCAGATGCGAGTAATTCTTGCTACCTGGAAACCGGGACAGCGTGACAATTTTCATTCGCACCCAATGACGGCGGCATACTACGTGAACGATTGCATGGCGCGTATCCACACGCCAGATGGAAACGTCAGGGAAGTTCTCCGTAAAGCGAATACGGCACAAATAGGACCTGCGGTCGCCTCGCACTCTTTCGAGAATGTTAGCAAGATGGAATGCAGCATCGTTCTCGTAGAGCGCAAGTAAGGGCGTGCCATTGTGAGCCAAAATTCATAACAACCGGTTCCAAGGCCGTCAGTGCTAGCGTGCCGCTGCCCATGAACGGGGCTGTTAGGCATCCAGATGTAAAATTCATGGTAGAAGTTGTTGAGAGATTTTTACACCAAGCGCTGAATCAGGAGGAGATATGAAAAATCCGATGACGAGGTTAGGGCATGTCTGCTTCTCGGTGAATGTGGTCGCCTGCTTGGCTGTGGCGTTGGCCAGCGGCGACATGGCGCTCGCTCAAGCGAAACGCCCAGGTGCTCAACCCCTGGCGGTGATTGAGTTGGGCAAATTGCCACAGGCACCGCTCTACTGGCACTTGGATACTTATCTGACCCGCGCTGCGGCGGAGGCCGCCAAGGGCGCGCGGGGCACAGTAGTGGAGGTTTTCGACCGTGTGTGGCTGTTTACCCTAGCCGAAGCGGAATGGCGGCCTGCTGGCGGCGACCGCGTCGCCCTCATCGGTCCCCTCCCGCTCGGTGCGAGCGGCCCGAACATGACCGCGAGCTACCTGCAAGCCGCGACGTCACCCGGCTTTCAAACCGATGTCCACCAGCATGCCGGACCCGAGGCGCTGTACACCCTCTCGGGCGAGGTGTGCGTCGAGACCCCTCAGGGCAAACAGGTCGGGCGCGGGGGCGGAGAACCGCTCCTAATCGGGGGCAGCCAGCCCATGCAACTCACCAGTATCGGCACCGAGACCCGCCGCTCGATCGTGCTTGTGGTGCATGACGCGACCCAATCCTGGAAAATTCCCGCCAGCGGCTGGACGCCAAAGGGATTGTGTGCCGGAAGCTGAATCACGGATCGAAGCAACCGACGAAGGGTGGGCGGTTCGCTATGAGAGACGACGGAGCTACCTTGGACAGCCACGCAACCCGCGAGAGGTCGCACGATGATCGACGCTCGATACACGTCCATACCAACTTCATCGCCGACGATGGGCTGGCGTTGAGCGACTTTTACCAACATCATCGAACTGCAAGCGTGGACCGCGTAAAAAACGGCAGTCCTGCCGGTGGGCGCCGGCGATTTCGGGACAAAAACCCGGGAGGAAACGAGATGTCGTGGCACGAACGAATTGGTGGCTGGCATCCGATGGGTATATCGGGCACGGTCTTGGCGCTCCTGCTCGGCGTGGCCCTCCCGTCCGGGTCGGCTTCCGCCCGAACCGACGCAGGCGCCGTCGCCCCAGACGCCGCGACACCGCCGGAATTCTCCACCGCTGTTGAGGTGGACTTACCGCACACCGATGGTTTTGGGCTCCAACCCAAACCTCCTGCTTTTACCAAGGAAGAAAGCGCTCGACTCTTCGCCGAAGGTAAACAAGCCTGCGACGGCCCCTGCGTCACGCCCTTCAGCACGGTGCTGGGCACCGCCGACGGCGCGGAAGGCCGCTCCAACTGCGTCTCGACCTGCATCCAACCGAAATATTCCTTTCTCGACCGGTCTTCGGGCGCCGTCTCGGTGCATGCGGAAGATCCCAAACAGGATTCCCTCCAGTACATCGGGATCACGTACCAGTGCGTGGAATACGCCCGCAAATGGTGGATGAAAAACCTCGGCATCACCTTCGGCAGCATCGACAGCGCCCACGAGATTCTGTACCTCACCGAAGGGAAAAACCTCGAAACCCAGCAACCGTTTCCCTTGGCCCGCTCCATCAACGGCGCCGCCCGCCGCCCGCCCCGACGAGGGGATTTGGTGGTGTATTATCCCGACCGAGCCGATCCGGAATGGCGGCACGGTCATGCCGCCGTGGTCGTGGCGGTGGATCTGGAACAGGGTCGCGTGGCGCTGGCGGAGGAGAACTACGACAACCAGCCCTGGCAAGATCCACAGGCTTTCGCGCGCCAAATCCGCCTGTTTGAAGTGGGCGGGCGCTACACGCTGCTGGACGTGCCGCCGACCGCCAACCGGAACGCCGAGGGTGGCCGCATCGCCGGCTGGCTGTATCCCTTGGCGGCCCGATAGCGGGTTATTTGGCTACCGACGCTGTCCTACACCTTTTTCAAGCTGGACGATGCCGGCGGTTGCAGTCGCGGCCGCCGAAGGAGAATGCAACGAATGACGCACGCGAGCACGCACGCGCCCGATCATTACTACGTGCCCCACCAGAGCTACTGGCCGATCATCGCCTCCATTGGGCTGTTCACCCTGATGCTGGGTGGAGCCACCGTGCTGAACGGCGGCGGCAACACGCTGCTGCTGGCGGGCGCGGTCCTGATCCTGCTGACGATGTTCGGCTGGTTCGGCACGGTGGTCTACGAAAGCGAGCGGGGGCTGTACAGCGACCAGATGGATCGCTCGTTCCGCTGGGGCATGGGCTGGTTCATCTTTTCCGAGGTGATGTTCTTCGCCGCGTTCTTCGGCGCGCTGTTTTACGCCCGCCAGTACGCGGTGCCCTGGCTGGGCGGCGAAACCAGCCACGGCGTGCTGACGCAAAGCCTGCTCTGGCCCCAGTACGAAGCGGCCTGGCCCACCAACGGGCCGGGTGACATTGGCGGCTTCTTCGCGCCGATGCGTCCCTGGGGCTTGCCGGCGCTCAATACCCTGATCCTGCTGAGCAGTGGCGCGACTATCACCTGGGCGCATTGGGGCCTGGTGGAGAACCGGCGCGGACAGTGGTTGAAGGGGCTGGCGGCAACCATCGTGCTCGGCGTGCTGTTTTTGACCTTGCAGGCCGTCGAGTACCGCCATGCCTACCAGGATTTGTATCTGACCCTGGGCAGCGGCATCTACGGCTCTACCTTTTTCATGCTGACCGGCTTTCACGGCCTGCACGTCACCATCGGCGCGATTATCCTGACCGTGATCCTGTTGCGTGGCCTGGCCGGCCATTTCACCCCGCAACGCCACTTCGCTTTCGAAGCGGCGGCGTGGTACTGGCATTTCGTGGACGTGGTGTGGCTGGGGCTGTTTATCTTCGTCTACTGGCTGTAGCGGCGGGCGCTCACAGCCCGTGCGGCGCGATCAGACCGGCGGCGTAGGCGAGCAGCAGGATCAGGAACAGCCCGACCGACAGCGCCACGCGCACGGTCAGCGCCTGGACGGCGCGGGGACCATGTCCCTGATCGCGAATCATGAACACCAGCCCGGACGCCAGACTGGCGATAATCAGCAACAGCATGAGCACGACGAGGATCTTGAGCAATGGACGGATTCCGGTGGAAAAGGGCGGTCGCCTCAAGTATAGCCCGCGCGGTTCGGCGCTGAGCGCGGGCGCGGATGCGGCTGGGAAGCTGGATCTTTCAGCCGAGCCGGGCGGCCACGCTCGCTACCCTGCTGCTGTTACCGGTGTTGCTGGCGCTGGGCTTCTGGCAGTTGGATCGAGCGCGCCAGAAAGCGGAACTGCAAGCGGCTTTCGCCGCGCGTTCCGAGCAGTCGCCCATGCCGGTGGCCGAGGTGGACGTGGCTGATCCCGCCAGCCGCTACCGCCGGGTCGTCGCGTCGGGCCACTACGATGGCGCGCATCAGGTGTTGCTGGACAATCAGGTGCGCGCCGGCCAGCCCGGCTATCACGTTCTGACGCCGCTGCGGCTGGCCGATGGCGGTGCGATCCTGGTCAACCGGGGCTGGATTGCGCTGGGCGAATCACGTCAAGCGCTGCCGGACTTGGCGACGCCGACCGAAACCGTGATGGTGAGCGGCTGGCTGGGGCAGCCGGCCAATCCGGGGTTGCGGCTGGGCGATGGCGCGGGCGACGCTCCGCGCTGGCCGCGCGTCGCGCCGTATGTGGATTACGAGCGGCTGGCCGCGATTCTCGGCTATCCGCTGCGACCGGCGTTGATTCTGCTGGAACCGGAGGCGTCCCACGGCTACGAACGTGACTGGCAGCCCCGGTTCGGTGGCTTTGGACCGGAGCGCCATCGCGGCTATGCCGTGCAGTGGTTCGCCCTGGCGGCGACGCTGGTGATTCTCTACCTGGCGGCTCATACGCGCCGGTCGCCCCCTTCGGAATGAACAGAGAATGAACGTCCATGCGCTTGCGATGAAAACCAGTGGGGTTCCCGCCCGCTGGCAACCGCGCCTGATGCTGCTGTTCATCATCGCCTGCTTCGTGGTTCCGCTGGCGGCGGCGTGGGGGCTGGTCGGCCGTTGGATGCCCGGTGGCACGGTTCAGAATGGCGAACTGCTGAATCCGGCGCGGCCGCTGACGACGCTGCGCTTTACGTCCCCGAATGGCGGGAGGTCGGATGGAACGACGTTGCGCGGTCATTGGACGCTGATTTATGCCGGTTCGGCGGGGGAGTGCGCCGCGGCGTGCCGAACCGCCCTGTACGACCTGCGGCAGGTGCGGCTGGCGCTGGGCAAAGACATGTCGCGGGTGAAGACGGTGTTTTTGCTGGATGGCGCGCCAGTCGCCGAATTGCGGCAGTGGCTGGCGGCCGAACACGCGGCGATGATCGTGGGCGTCGTCGACCCTGCCGCCCGGACCGAACTGGCCAGTGCATTCGCGAAACCGGGTGCGATGGGCGAGTGGATCTATCTGCTCGATCCGCTGGGCAATCTGTTGATGCGCTATCCGGTCAGCGGCGAGCCGCGCGGGATACTTAAGGATTTGCAACGACTGTTGCGCCTGTCCAGGATCGGCTGAGCGACATGAGCGGGCGACGAAGGGCGGTTTTTCACCGGCTAACCTGGATCGCGCTGGCTCTCACCTTCGTCGTGGTGATGCTGGGCGCCTACGTCCGCCTGTCCGACGCGGGTCTGGGGTGTCCGGACTGGCCGGGCTGTTACGGGCGGCTGCTGAACCTCCCCGACCAAGCCCAGCAAATCGCCGAGGCCAATGCCGCCTATCCCCACCGTCCGGTGGAACCGGCCAAAGCCTGGAAGGAGATGGTCCACCGCTATGGCGCCGGGATGCTGGGCTTGTTGGTGCTGGTCTTGGCGGCGCTGGCCTGGCGGAATCGGCGCGATCCCAGTCAGCCGGTCGCCCTGCCGCTCGCGCTGCTGGGACTGATCGGGTTCCAGTCCCTGTTGGGGATGTGGACCGTGACCTGGCAGTTGAAGCCAATAGTGGTCATGGGTCATCTGCTGGGCGGGCTGACGACGCTGGGTTTATTGGCCTGGCTGGTGCTGCGCCAAGGCCGCCGCGACCCCCTCACCCTCTCCCCCTTGGCAGGAGGAGAGGGAACCGAACTGCGCCGTTACGCGCTGCTGGGACTGGCGCTGCTGGTCGTTCAAATCATTCTGGGCGGCTGGACCAGCGCCAATTACGCTGCCTTGGCCTGCCCGGATTTCCCAACCTGCCAGACGTACTGGTGGCCGCCGATGGATTTCCGGGAGGCCTTCACCCCGTGGCGGGGGCTCGGGGTGTCCTACGA
>WBUJ01000261.1 GCA_008933795.1 Candidatus Contendibacter sp.
CGGGCCAGATGAGTGAGAATCTGGCGGTTGGCGAGCGCGCAATTGACGCCGGCGCGCATCGCGCCCAGATAGCGATGGCCGACTTCGGAATCCAGCGGCGCGCAGGCCAGATTCCGATCGGGGAGCACGATGCCGTGGCGATTGGCCGCGATCGCCAGCCGCTGGTAATGATCGACGCTAATCTGTTGCCCCAGGGCATGGGAGCCACAGCGGATGGTGACCGTGATGTCGTCGAGTTGAATTCCCAGCGCCCCGGCGGTCCGGCGATCGTAGACCTGCGCGACCCGTTGCACCTCCAGATAGTGATCGGGGGAACGCAGGACGCCCATCTCTTCGAGTTGCCGGGTCTTGGCCAGCTCGGACACCTGGCTGGGATCGGCGCCCGCCACGCAGCCCTGTTCCTCGATCCGCTCCAGGTCGGCGGGAACGCCGTAACCCATTTCCACTGCCCAGCGCGCGCCGCCCCGCAACATGGCGTCCATGCCGCGGCCAGTCAAACGCAACACCCGAACGCCATTGCCATTGGGGATCCTGGTGTGAAGCGAGTCGGCCAGCGCGTCCCGACAGGGCAGCATATGAGCGATGTTGAGGCCCGTGTGTAGAACGCGCGCCCCCCAGGCGATATCGACGCCGATCCCACCACTGACGATCACCCCACCCCGATCCGGATCGAACGCGGCGACCGAGCCCCTTGGGGAGCCATAGCCCCGACGCGCATCCGGCAGCGCATAGACGGCCTGAACCACGCCCGGCAGCGCGGCGACCTGGACGATCTGCGGGTAGACCTGATCGTCCATGACGCGGATCAGGTCCTCGGTGGCGAGGAAAACTCCCGGGACGCGCATGGCGCCATGCGGCTCGATCCACCATTCGACAGCGGATTTTCGCGCGAGACAACGTGGATCCATGGTTCCCCCCCGAGAACGAACGAGCCAAATCCGGCTGGATTAAAGATACTTCCTGTAAATCTTCCCGTGATCGAGACCGGCGTAGCGCGGGCGTCCCGCCGATGGGAAATGCGGTCCGAGCAAATCCCTCTATTCGCTCTCTTCAACGCACGGGCTAACTCGCGCCGATGGCCCGCCCCGCTCCCCCTTGCCATTCACCGTTGCGCACCTTGCGCACCAAAACCACCAACTTGTCATCAGGCGCGTCGCTTAAACCCCGAATCAGTTCGGCGAACAAAACCGGGCGCTCCACGATGACCTCGCGGACGTCTTCGGCCACCTTGCCCGCCAGCGCCAGCAACAAATCCGCGTCTTCCCCCAAATCCGCCGCCATCCGCCGGATTATCTCTTCCGATGGCGGCAGCGCATCACCCCGCTCGATCTTGCTGAGATAGGCCGGCTCCACCCCAATCCGCTCTGCCGTCTGCCGGATCGAATAGCGACGGTTCACACTGTGGCGCTGTTTGCGAAGCAATCGAGTGTAGGTTCCAAAAACCATGATGTCATTTACCTTAATTTTCAATTTATTAACTGGTTTCTGGGTCAGGATCGGTGACCTGTGGACCCCCTGGGAAACAATGCTCGTAATTAGGGAAGGCAAAAATAAAGCCAACCCTTAAAGCAAGCGGCGCTCTCTAGTCCGTCAGAAGGCTGTTCAAGCAGATTTATTGGGGAAATTAAAAAAATGGGGTATTAAAAAAGAAACCAAGGGCAGGCAGGCGTTAAGCCAGGCGGACCGTAACAATTTGAAACAAGTTCATTTTTACGTGTTTCATTCTGAAACACCAAGCTCTTGGTCGGATTGAAAGCGATAATCCTTCAGGCGACGCCATAAAGTAGTGCGACTAATCCCCAGTTCCCTGGCAACCAGATTCAGGTTGCCTTGATGGCACTCGAGCAGCCTCTCGATCTCCGCCCGTTCAAGCTTCTCAAGCCTGGACATGCCACTCGTATCAACGACCAAGGCCGGCAACCATTCGCCTGATTCAATCCGCGCGCCGGTACTCAAGATTAATGCTCTCTCGATCAGGTTTTCCAATTCCCGCACATTACCCGGATAATCGTAGCGACATAAACCTCGCAGGGCGTCCTCGGTCAAGCCGGTAACCTGATTGTTGAGCTTGTGACGGTACTTCCTCAAGCAATGATCCGCCAGTAGAGGAATATCGACGATCCTTTCCCGCAACGGTGGAATATGGATCGGAAAGACATTGATCCGGTAAAACAAATCGGCCCGAAACTGGCCTTTTTGAACCTCGACCTGCAAATCCTTATGGGTCGCCGCGATGATCCGCACATCGGCCTGTCGGAATTCGTTTTCGCCGAGCCGGCGGAATCGCCCTTCCTGCAAAACCTGCAACAATTTAACCTGGAGCGCCGGACTCATTTCGCTGATTTCGTCCAGGAACAAAGTCCCGCCATCGGCGACCTCGAACAACCCCTTCCGATCCTGGACCGCGCCAGTGAAGGCGCCGCGCTTGTGGCCAAAGAGTTCGCTCTCGAGCAACGTCTCGGGAAGAGTTCCACAATTTTGCTCGATGAACAGTTTGTTCCTACGCGGTCCATGATGGTGAATATAGCAGGCCAGCAGGGTTTTGCCCGTGCCGGTTTCTCCAGTGAGCAGGACGGTCACCGAATTATCGACGACCTTGTTCACCAGTTCGAAAACTCGTTGCATGGCCGGACTTTTTCCAACAATATCGGCGCATCGCAATTCCTTGCTCACTTCGTTCATCAGGAAGGCATTTTCATCCCTCAACCGTTCGTTGGCGGCTTGCAATTCCTTAAGCAATCGCAGATTTTCCAGGGTCAATTCATAATTTTCCAATGCCCGTTTGACAATGACCCGCAG
>WBUJ01000084.1 GCA_008933795.1 Candidatus Contendibacter sp.
GACCAACCACACCCTGCACTTGGTCGCCATCGCCCATGCCGCCGGCATCGCCATCGACTGGGACGATTTCAGCGCGCTGTCGGCGGTCGTGCCGCTGCTCACCCAGGTCTATCCCAACGGTAAGGCCGACGTGAATCACTTCCATGCGGCGGGTGGTATGGGTTTTCTCATCGGCGAACTGCTCGACGCCGGGTTGCTGCACGGCGACGTGCTCACCGTCGCCGGGGAAGGTCTGGCGCACTACCGTGAGGAGCCGGTGCTGGACAACGGCGTGCTGGCCTGGCGCCCGGCCCCCGCCCAGAGCGGCGACGACAGCGTGTTGCGTCCCGCCGCAAAGCCGTTCAGTCCCGACGGCGGACTGAAATTATTGAGCGGCAATCTGGGCCGGGCCGTGATCAAGGTATCGGCGGTGAAGCCTGAACATCGGGTGGTGGAAGCACCCGCCCTGGTGTTCGACGATCAAGAGGCGCTGATGGCCGCGTTCGACCGGGGCGAGCTCCGGCGCGACTTCGTGGCCGTGGTGCGCTATCAGGGACCGCGCGCCAATGGAATGCCGGAACTGCACAAGCTGACCCCGCCGCTGGGCGTGTTGCAGGACGCGGGCTTCCAGGTGGCGCTGGTCACCGACGGCCGCATGTCGGGCGCGTCCGGCAAGGTGCCGGCGGCGATTCACGTCACGCCGGAATGCCTGACCGGCGGGCCGCTGGCCAGGGTGCGCAGCGGCGATGTGATTTTGCTCGACGGCGAGCGCGGCGTTCTCGAAGCGCGGGTGTCCGCCCAAGAATTAGCGGAGCGTCAGCCGGAACCGGTGGATTTGAGCGATTGCCAGCACGGCCTGGGGCGCGAGCTGTTCGGCGTGTTTCGCGCCAATGCGACCGGGGCGGAGCAGGGGGCGATCAGCTTTGCCGCGCCGGTTCATCCTGATTTCATTTTCACCCCGGGGAGTACGTCATGAATCCATTGAGCATACAGGAGATCATGCGGGTCGGGCCGGTGATTCCAGTCATCGTCATCAACGAGTTGGCGCACGCGGTTCCCTTGGCCAAGGCGCTGGTTGCCGGAGGGGTACGGGTGCTGGAAGTGACCCTGCGCACCCCGGCGGCGCTGGCGGCAATCCGGGCGATTGCTGGCGAAGTTCCCGACGCCATCGTCGGGGTCGGTACGCTTACCCGGCCCGAGGAATTTGCCGAGGCACGGGCGGCGGGCGCCTGCTTCGGGGTCAGCCCCGGCCTGACCTCGGCGCTGATCGAAGCCGCCTGGGAAAGCGGTCTGCCGCTGCTGCCGGGGGTGATGACACCGTCCGACGTGATCACCGCCCGGCTCGCTGGCTTTCACGAACTGAAGTTGTTCCCGGCCCGGCAGGCCGGCGGCATCGGGATGTTGCAGGCGCTGGCCGGGCCATTCCCGGACGTAACCTTCTGCCCGACCGGCGGGATTACGGCGGAAACCGCGCCGGAGTTCCTGGCGCTGCCCAACGTCGCCTGCGTCGGCGGCTCCTGGCTCACGCCCAAGGCCGCGCTGGTCGCCGGCGACTGGGGCCGGATCACGCGACTGGCGCAAGAGGCGAGCGCCCTGAAGCCGGGTTGACCGTGGATTCATGACTTGCCTAGCCGACCCGGAAATAGGCTTCACGCGCTGGCAGTTCGACGCCGGTCAGCCGCAGCGGCACCACGCTGTCCGGCACCACGCTGTCCGCCACTTTCACCCGTGTCTCCAGGGCCAGTTCGGCAATTAGCACCGTGCCGCGCGGGAGCCGTTTTTCGACCAGCACGCCCTCCCCTCGCCAGCCGGAATGCTGCTGGAGGTAGACCATCGTCCAGTGTTCGCGCGACAGCCGCTCGGCCCGCCGGATTCCCTGCGCCGCCGCTTCCGCCGCTCCGACCCGCTCGATGATTGCCTGGGCCTCCAGCGGATCGCCGCCCCGCAGGCACACCCGCAACTGCTGGTGCGCCACCAAGTCCAGATAGCGCCGCAACGGGCTGGTCACCTGAGCGTAGACGTCCAGTCCCAAGCCACCATGCGGCCCCGGCAGACTGCTGTATTGACGCGGCCGCAGACTCCGCCGCAGGGCATGCATCGCCGCCAGCCCCGCCGGTTGCCGGTCGGCGGCGTCCACCGGGTCCTGGGTGGTGAACGGAAACGGCAAACCCCGCCCCAGCGCGAAACGGGCCGCCGCCTCGCCGGCCATCACCATCGCCTCGGTCACCAGCATCCGGCTGCGCAACCGGGGCAGCGGCTTGATGTCCACCCGGCCGTCGCTGACTCGCATCTTCACTTCCGGCAGGTCGATGAAGATCGCGCCGTTGGCGCGGCGGCGGGCCTGATGGCATTCGGCCAGTTCGTGCAGGCCACGAAACGGCTCTTCCTCCAGCCGCGTCTCTACCTCGCCATAGCTCAGCCGCCGCACCCGCACCCAGCTCGGCGCGATTTCCACGTCGGTCACCACGCCATCCGCATCCAGATTCAGACCGAAGGACAACGCCGGCGAGATCTCCGCCAGGCCAAGACCCAGGCGGGGGATCGCCTCCTCCGGCAACATCGGGATGGTGGTTTCCGGCAGGTACAGCGTCGCCCCCCGCGCCCGCGCTTCGAGATCGACGGGACTGTCTGGCGACGCCAGGGCCGCCGCATCGGCGATATGCACCCACAGCCGGTTGCCATCCAGACTGAGCGCGTCGTCGGGATCGAGGTTGCCCTCGTCGTCGATGGCGTAGGCCGGCAGGCCGGTCAAATCCAGCCGGGATTCGTCCGACAGTGCGGGCAAACCCACCGCCGGGGGGGTCAGCAATGCTCCGATCCGACGCGGCCAGGGATTCACCGTCCCGTCCCAGTGCCGCAGCCGCAGCAGCAGGGCATGGGCGCTTTGCGGATTCTGGTCGCAGTCGAGCGCCTGCAACACCCGGCTCTGCTCGCGCTGGCCCAGGGCCACCTCCTCGATTTCGCCCAGCCAGGGCGCATCCTCGGGCGCGCACCGCCCCGCCCGCGCCCGCTGGAGAAAACTGTTCCACGCGTCCCGCTCGGCGGCTTTCGCCTCCCGGATCGTCCGCTCCCGCTCCACCTCCGCCAGCGGCCGGGCGCTGATCGCTTCCGGCGTCCCCTGGAAATACAGACCTTCGTTCACCAGCCGCCAAGCCGCCCAGGCGGTGGCCGGGGTATAGGCGCCGTAGACCAGATCCGCCAACTCTGGCAGCGTGGTCTGCCCCCCGTCCAGCAGTTCGCAGGCCGCCTCCGCCTCGCCCGCCGGCGCGTCCAGTTCGCGCAACCCCTTCAAGGGTCCGGGATGCAACAGCAACACGTCCTTGGGCCGCACCCGCAGCGACCGGCCATCCTCCAGTTCGATGTCCAGCTTGTCGCCGAGGGCGGCGACCCGGGCGGGACCATTTTTGTACAGCACCAAACTGTTTTGTGGGATGTTCATCGAACCTCGACGGAAACGATCCTCGCCACCCCCACGGACCCAGAGGTAAGGACAAGGACTAAAAACGAACGATAACCCTACCGGAAGCTACCAGATTTTGGGCTGAAAATTCGCGTCGTTGAGAATCTTCACAGTGTCGCCGGTTTGGGCCAGTACAAATAGCCCCTGCCGGTAGGCATACCGATCCGCCCCGTCTTCAATCCGCATCCCCGCCACCGCCCCATGCACCTGCCAATCCGCGTATTCCGGGAAAAAGTCCCGAAATTGCCCCAAGTCATCCAGGAACTCCCGCACATCCGCCACACCCAGGCTGGCCTTGACTTCCACCACTACCACATGCCCGGCGTTGACCGCCAGCACGTCAATCTCCAGCGTGGCGCCGCCCCGCCGTTTCTTCACCCGCTGGCTGACCATCTGCACCGGGATGCCTCGCTCGTTAAATACCCGTTCGCAGGCTGGCGCTACCTGGTTTTCCACAAACAGTCCCCATTGCCCGCCCAGATTGCTCACCAGCCGTGCGGTTTCCTGGAACTTACGGTCGGTCTCCTGGAACTTACGGTCGGTCTCCTGGAACTTGCGGTCGGTCTCCTTTTGCGCGTCCATCAGGTCCTGGAACTTGCGGTCGGTTTCCCGGAACAAGGCCAGGATGTCTTCGTAGGTCGTCGCCATCGTCCCATCCTTCTGTTGCATCAAGGTTCATAGCATACGCCCGCCAGCGACCACAAAAAAACCGCCCCACTGGCCAAGGGCGGCTCGGTGATTCCAGTCGGTAGTAGGTACCTACCGCATATTTGCCAGCGTTTCACGCCCCCAAACGGACCTGCGCGCCTTCGCGGTCGTGACGCTGGGTCTGGAGCGGCTGGTCTGGGGGCGGTGGAACAAATCCGCTGCCAGGAGGAGGCAACCGGCGCCCCGCGAAAATATCGGGGCGCATAGCACGAATCAGCTAAAAACCTTATTATAATTGGCGAACCTGACGCAAGCGGTTCGCGCCCCGTCACTATCATCACAAATCCAATCCAACAAATTGAAAAGACTAAGGAACTTGGAACCGCACTCCCAAATCACCGCTCGTTCGCCCCGCGGCTCGCGCCTTTTGCCGTTCGAAGTTTCGCTGTCCCGTCGCGCGGAGCGGATCGTCGCCCGCCGTGTCCGGCCCTACCCCCCCTCGATCTGGCCCGCCAGCTTTCGAGGGCCTATCCCCAAGCTTCCGGCGCCGCTGGTCCGCTGCCGGCGCCCGTATCAGTGAGGAGAAAGCGTTCATGCATGACATTATTCACCAATTAGAACAAAAACGCGCTGCCGCCCGCCTCGGCGGCGGCCAGCGCCGCATCGACGCGCAACACAAACGCGGCAAGCTCAGCGCCCGCGAGCGTATCGAAGTCCTGCTCGACCCGGGCAGCTTCGAGGAATGGGACATGTTCGTCGAGCATCGCTGCACCGATTTCGGCATGGCCGACACCAGCACGCCGGGCGACGGCGTGGTGACTGGCTACGGCACCGTCAACGGCCGGCTGGTGTTCGTGTTCAGCCAGGATTTCACCGTGTTCGGCGGCTCCCTGTCCCAAGCTCACGCCGAGAAAATCTGCAAGATCATGGATCACGCCATCAAGGTCGGCGCACCGGTGATCGGCCTGAACGACTCGGGCGGCGCCCGCATCCAGGAAGGCGTGGACTCGCTGGCCGGCTACGCCAACGTGTTCCAGCGCAACGTGATGGGATCGGGCGTAATCCCGCAGATTTCGGTGATCATGGGTCCCTGCGCCGGCGGCGCGGTGTACTCGCCGGCGATGACCGACTTCATCTTCATGGTCAAGGACACTTCCTACATGTTCGTGACCGGCCCGGATGTGGTCAAGACGGTGACCCACGAGGAGGTCACCGCCGAGGAACTGGGCGGCGCCATCACTCACTCGACCAAGTCGGGCGTGTGCGACCGCGCCTTCGAGAACGATATCGAGGCGCTGCTGATGGTGCGGCGGTTCATTAATTTTCTGCCCGCCAACAATCGGGAAAAACCGCCGTTCCGGCCCACGCCCGATCCCGCCGACCGGCAGGATTTCTCGCTGGACACGCTGATTCCCGACAATCCGAACAAACCCTACGACATGAAGGAACTGATCCTGAAGGTCGTGGACGACGTGGATTTCTTCGAGGTGCAGCCCGAGAACGCCAAGAACATCCTCACCGGCTTCGCCCGGATGGATGGCTGGCCGGTCGGCATCATCGCCAACCAGCCGATGGTGCTGGCCGGCTGTCTGGACATCAAGTCCTCGATCAAGGCGGCCCGCTTCGTGCGGTTCTGCGACGCCTTCAACATCCCGATCATCACCTTCGTGGACGTGCCCGGTTTCATGCCCGGCACCGCGCAGGAATACGGCGGCATCATCAAGCACGGCGCCAAGCTGCTGTACGCCTACGCCGAATGCACCGTACCCAAGGTCACCGTCATCACCCGCAAGGCCTACGGCGGCGCCTATGACGTGATGAGTTCCAAGCACCTGCGCGGCGACGTCAACTTCGCCTGGCCGACCGCTGAGATCGCGGTGATGGGTCCGAAGGGCGCGGTGGAAATCATCTTCCGCCAGGACATCGGCGACGCCGCCAAGATCGCCGAACGCACCGAGGAATATCGCAAGAAATTCGCCAACCCGTTCATCGCCGGCCACCGTGGATTCATCGACGACGTGATCATGCCCCACGGCACCCGCAAGCGCATCTGCCGCTCCCTGGCGATGCTGCGGGACAAGGAACTCGAAAATCCGTGGCGTAAGCACGGCAACATTCCGCTGTAAGGGGTGGGACGCATGTTCAAGAAAATCCTGATCGCCAACCGCGGCGAAATCGCCTGCCGCGTCATCAAGACCGCCCGCAAAATGGGCATCAAAACCGTCGCCGTCTACTCCGAGGCGGACCGGGATGCGCTGCACGTCGAACTGGCCGACGAGGCCGTACTCATCGGCCCGCCGCCCACCGCCCAGAGCTATCTGGTGATGGAGCGCATCGTCCAGGCCTGCAAGGACACCGGGGCTGAGGCGGTGCATCCCGGCTACGGCTTCCTGTCCGAGCGAGCGGCGTTCTGCGAGATGCTGGACAAGGAAGGGATCGTGTTCATCGGCCCGAAGGTGAAAGCCATCGACGCCATGGGCGACAAGATCACCTCCAAGAAACTGGCCAAGGAAGCCGGGGTCACCACCGTGCCCGGCTACACTGAGGTCATCAAGGACGCCAAGGAAGCGGTGGAGATCGCCCTGAGCATCGGCTATCCGGTGATGATCAAGGCCAGCGCCGGCGGCGGCGGCAAGGGGATGCGCGTCGCCTGGAACGACAACGAATGCCGCGACGGCTTCGAACGGTCCACCAACGAAGCCCGCTCCTCGTTCGGCGACGAGCGCGTGTTCATCGAGAAGTACATCGAGGAGCCGCGCCACATCGAAATTCAGGTGCTGGGCGACAGCCACGGCAACATCGTCTATCTGGGCGAGCGCGAATGCTCGCTGCAACGCCGCCACCAGAAGGTGATCGAGGAAGCGCCTTCTCCCTTCCTGGACGAAATCACCCGCAAGGCGATGGGCGAACAGGCGGTGGCGCTGGCGCGGGCGGTGGACTATCAGTCCGCCGGCACGGTCGAGTTCATCGTCGATTCCAAGCGCAATTTCTATTTCCTGGAGATGAACACCCGCTTGCAGGTGGAGCATCCGGTCACCGAGTACATCACCGGGCTGGACCTGGTGGAGCAGATGATCCGGGTCGCCGCCGGCGAGAAGCTGGCTTTCACCCAGGAGGATGTCAAGCTCAAGGGCTGGGCCATCGAGGCGCGGGTCTACGCCGAAGATCCGTTCCGCAACTTCCTGCCGTCCATCGGCCGGCTGGTCAAGTACATGCCGCCCCAGGAGAACGAGGTGGTGCGGGTCGACACCGGCATTTACGAAGGCAGCGAAGTGTCGATGTACTACGACCCGATGATCGCCAAGCTGATCACCTACGGGTCGACCCGCGATCGCGCCATCGCCCACATGCGGGACGCGCTCAACGAGTTTTTCATTCGCGGTGTCCAGCACAACATCAGCTTCCTGGCGGCGCTGATGGTGCATACCCGGTTCATGACCGGGCGGATCAGCACCAACATGATCGCCGAGGAATACCCACACGGCTTTCACGCCTCCGACGTGCCGCACGACGATCCGGCGCTGTTGATCTCGGTGGCCGCCTTCATCCATCGTCGCTACATGGACCGCGCCGCCCAGACCAGCGGCCAGTTGTTGGGCCACGAGCGCAAGGTCGACAACGACTGGGTGGTGCTCATGGGCGGCCAGCAACATCTGGTGCATGTCGATCCCGCCGAGGGTGGCTACGACGTGGAGTACATGGGCGAAACCTATCAGGTACGCAGCGACTGGCAGTTCGGTTATCCGCTGTTCAAGGGTACCCTGAACGGCACCGAGATCTGCATCCAGATCGAACGCCGCGACATGATCTATCGGCTGTTCCACTGGGGTTCGCAGGCGGACGTGATGGTGATGTCGCCGCGGGTGGCTAACCTGCAGGCGCTGATGCCGGAGAAGGCGCCGCCGGATCTGTCCAAGTACCTGCTGTCGCCGATGCCGGGCCTGCTGACCAAGGTCGCGGTGCAGGTCGGCCAGGAGGTCAAGGCCGGGGAAGAACTGGCCGTGATCGAGGCCATGAAGATGGAGAACGTGCTGCGCGCCGATCAGGACGCCACGGTCGCCAAGGTGCTGGCGGCGCCGGGCGACAGCTTGGCGGTCGATCAGGCGATCCTCGAGTTCGCGTGATCGCGCGCCAATAATAAAGGGGCGGTCGCGCCGCCCCCGTCTTACCGAAACCGGTTGCGCGTTGGCGCAGCCGGTTTTTTTATAGGCTGCCGATAACGATAAAAAACGGCCACCGTTCGCACGGCGGCCGTTCGCGGTCTCTAACCAACCCGTCGAGCGAGCGCGGTTACTTGACCAGTCGCGCCTTGACGTAGGAACCCGGCGCATCTTCAATCACCGGTAGCTTGCCGGTTCCCGGCACCCGGGCTGGCACTTTCTCGCCCGAGTTTTTGCTCAGCCACTTGTACCAGTCCGGCCACCACGAGCCTTCGGTCTGCTTGGCGTCCTTCAGCCACTCGTCCGGATCGGCCACCTGCTTGGGATTGGTCCAGAAGCAGTACTTGTTGGCGGACGGCGGATTGATCGGGCCGGCGATGTGGCCGGAGCCGCTCAGCACGAACCGCACCGGGCCGCTGAACAACAGGCTGCCGGCGTAGTTGGACTTCCACGGCGCGATGTGGTCCTCGATCGCCGACAGGAAATAGGTCGGCACCTTGACCTGGTTCAGGTCGATCGGCGTACCCAGCAGGGAAATGCCGCCCGGTTGCGCCAACCGGTTGTGCTGGTAGAAGTTGCGCAGGTAGAAGCTGTGCATCTTCGCCGGCATCCGGGTGGAATCCGAGTTCCAGTACAGCAGGTCGAAGGGGAACGGATCCTTGCCCAGCAGGTAGTTGTTGATGAAGAACGACCACATCAGGTCGTTGGCGCGCAGCATGCTGAAGGTGGTCGCCATCTCGCTGCCGTCGAGATAGCCCTTGGCCGCCATGCGCTTCTCCAGCGAGGCGATCTGTTCCTCCTCGATGAAGACTTCCAGTTCGCCCGGCTGGGAGAAATCCAGCATGGTGGTCAGGTGGGTGCCGGAACTGATGCGCGGCGTGCCCTTCGCCGCCAGATAGGCGTTGGTGATGCCCAGCAGGGTGCCGCCCAGGCAGTAGCCCAGCGCGTTGACCTCGGGCTCGCCGGTGGCCTGCTCGATGGCGTCCAGCGCCGCCAGCGGACCATCCTTCAGGTAGTCTTCGAAGGCCTTCTCGGCCATCTTCTCGTCCGGGTTGATCCAGGACATCAGGAACACGGTGAAACCCTGATCCACCGCCCATTTGATCAGTGAGTTCTTGGGCCGCAGATCCATGATGTAGTACTTGTTGATCCACGGCGGGAAGATCAGCAGCGGCTTCTTGAACACCTCCGGCGTGCTGGGATCGAACTGGAGGAGCTGCATCATCTCGGTCTGATAGACGACCTTGCCGGGCGTGGTGGCGACGTTCTTGCCCAGCTCGAAGGCGTTGAGGTCGGTCATCCGGATGTTGAGCTTGCCCTTGCCGCGCTCGAGGTCGTCGAGCATGTTCTTCAGGCCATTGATCAGGTTCTCGCCGCCGGATTCGATGGTGACCCGCACCACTTCGGGATTGGTCATCGCGAAGTTGCTCGGCGCCAACGCGTCCACGAACTGGCGGGTATAAAATTGCAGCTTTTTCTTGGTCTTGTCGTCGTAACCCTCGACGTTGGCGACCATGTCCTGAATCCAGCCAGCGGTCAGCAGGTAGGACTGTTTGATATAGGAGAACAGGACGTTGTCCTGCCAGTCGTCGTGCTTGAAGCGCTTGTCGCCCTTCTGCTCGCGCACCACCGTCTCCATCGGCTGGCCGCCAAACACCGCAGGCAAGGCTTTCTGCCACAGATCCATATAGTTCTGCCACAGCGTCATCTGAGCCTGCGCCAGCTTGGCCGGATCGGCCAGGATCTTCTGGGTCAGATCCAGGAAGGATTTGCCTAGGCCCATCTGATCCTGAAGGTCAAAAGCGCCATCGCTCTTCTGGCGGTTCAGAAATTCCTTGACAATGATCTGGCTCTTTTCGGCGATGTGGGAGAAAAGCTGCGCCATTTGAGCCGGATCGGGCATCTTGACTTCTGGTAGCTTGAGTTCGGGGGTTTTTTGCTCGGCCATGCGTTATTCCTCTCGTCGTTATGGTGGTTCGCTGGATCGCTTTTTATTTTAGCTTATGTTGCCTCTTTCGCGTCAGCGGGGCGCCCCCCAAAATAAACCGGACAGGCCATCGCGGAAATTCCGCGTTGGCCTGTCCGTCGAACGGGAGCGCGAACCCCTGCCTTACTTGGCGACGAGGCTCTTCAGTTCCTGCAGGCTCTCGGTAACGCGCTTGTTGATGATGGCGAATGCCTCGGTGTTGGACTTGCTGACCATTTCAGCCAACTCGCGCGCGTTGGCCAGCGCCTGCTCGAACGCCTTGCGAACCAGTTCGGCCTGCTTGGTGGTCATCTCCTGCGGGTTGCTCGCGCTACCGGCCAGTTGCTGGGCAACGGACGACACCTCGCTCATGGCCTGGCTCAGAATCTCGGCCTGCCGTTGCGCCACCGCCTGTATGCCCTGCACCGCGGCCTGATTGGCGGCGGTCAGCGCTTCGATGTTCTTGCGCTGGGCATCCATGATCGCCTGCATGTCGAAACCGGGGATCTTGACATCGCCCAGCATCTTCGTCATGTCGAACTTGCTCAGATCGAACTTGCCGAAGTCCATATTGGCGAACGGGTTGAAAGGATTGTTAGCCATCACTTGCTCTCCTGACTCATTGGGTTAAAGACTTATTGTGCAACGCAACATCATTTTGCGCATTCTGCACCCCGCAACGACGGGAGTCAACCGAAATTTTGCAATGCGGCAATCCCGGTGGGATTCTCATCCTTCCCGCCCCAGGCTTTTGGCGGCGATCTCGTAGACATCCGGCGACAGCGCCGGCGCGGCGAGGATGCGCTCCAGTTGTTCGCGCATCCCCTGCTGGCGCATTGGATCGTACTTGCGCCAACGGGTGAACGCGGCCATCAGCCGGGCGGCGATCTGGGGATTGAAGGCATTCAGGTCCAAAATCCGGTCGGCCAGAAAAGTATAGCCACTACCGTCGGCGGCGTGAAAATGCCAGGGGTTGGCCTGGGAGAACGCGCCGATCAGCGCCCGGACCTTGTTGGGATTTCTGAGGTTGAACGCTTCGTGCGCCATCAAGTCCTGGACGACGACCAGCGTGCCGGGCAGGCGCGAGGTGGCTTGCAGGCTCAGCCACTTGTCCACCACCAGCGCCTCGCGCCGCCAGCGGGCGTAGAACGCCGCCAACGCCTCGGCCCGATCCGGGCTGTCGTCGTTCGCCAGCGCCGCCAGCGCCCCGAGTTGGTCGGTCATGTTGCCGGCGGCGTGGAACTGCTCCAGGCACAGCGCCCGCGATTCGGCGGCGTCGAGTTGCATCAGATAATCCAGGCAGACGTTCTTCAAGGCCCGCTGGCCGATGGCGGCGGCATCCATCCGGTAACCGTCGCGTTCCCGGCCATGCAAGGTCTGGTAGGCCGCCCGCAGCGGCTCGCGCAACCGCTCCGCCAGCGTCCGCTGGACCCAGCGCCGCGCGGCGTGAATGCCATCCACGTCCACCACGTCCATCTGTTCGGCGAGGTAGCCTTCGCCGGGCAGGGTCAACACCTGCGCTAACAACGCTGGATCGGCACCCGAGGTCAGCGCCTGGCCAAGCGCGGCGCCGAACGACTCCGGCGGCGTCCAGTTCCGCCCCCGCCGGCGTTCCTCGACCAGGGCGAGGATGGTGCGAATCGCCAGCGTCTGGCCGGCGTCCCAGCGGTTGAAATCGTCGCTATCGTGGGCCAGCCGGAAGCGCAAGTCGGCGTCGCTCTCGGCGCTGTCGATCTTGACCGGTGCGGAAAAGCTGCGCAGCAGCGAGGGAACCGGCCGCGCTGGCACATCGATAAAGCGAAACGTATGTTCCGGCTCGCGCAGTTCCAGCACCCGCGTGGTTCCGGCCGGTGCCTCTTCGCCGTCCAGTTGCAGCGGCAGATCGTCGCCCTCGGCATCCAGCAGGCCCAGCGCCAGCGGAATGTGAAACGGCTCCTTGTGGGGCTGGCCGGGCGTCGGCGGACAGGATTGCCGCACCGTCAGCGCATAGACGCCGCTGGCGGAATCGTAGGCGTCGCTGATGGTCAGTTCCGGCGTGCCGGCCTGGTGATACCAGCGTTTGAACTGGCCGAGATCGGCGCCGTTGGCATCCGCCATCGCCGCCACGAAATCATCGCAGGTCACCGCTTGGCCGTCGTGGCGCTGGAAATAGAGGTCCATGCCCCGCCGAAAGCCGTCCCGGCCCAGCAGGGTTTGCATCATGCGGATGACTTCCGCGCCCTTGTTGTAGACGGTGACCGTGTAGAAGTTGTTGATTTCGATGTAGGAATCCGGCCGCACCGGATGCGCCAGCGGCCCGGCGTCCTGCGGGAACTGGCTGCCGCGCAGCATGCGCACGTCCTCGATGCGCTTGACCCCGCGCGAGCCGAGGTCGCTGGAAAATTCCTGGTCGCGGAATACGGTCAGCCCTTCCTTGAGGCTGAGCTGAAACCAGTCGCGGCAGGTGACCCGGTTGCCGGTCCAGTTGTGGAAATATTCGTGGCCGATAACGCCGAGGATGCCCTGATAGTCGGCGTCGGTGGCGGTTTCCGGCTTGGCCAGCACGTACTTGGTGTTGAAGACGTTGAGGCCCTTATTCTCCATGGCGCCCATGTTGAAATCGCCGACCGCCACGATCTGGTACAGGTCGAGGTCGTATTCCAGTCCGAAGCGTTCCTCATCCCAGGCCATCGCCTGTTTGAGCGAGTCCATCGCGTGGCCGCACTGATCGACGTTATCCGGCTCGACGTAAATGCGCAGCGTGACCTTGCGGCCGGAACGGGTGACGAAGCGATCCTCGATGTGTTGCAGATGGCCGGCCACCACGGCGAACAGGTAGGAAGACTTGGGAAACGGATCATGCCACTTCGCCCAGTGCCGACCGTCGGCCAGTTCGCCGCGTTCCACCGGATTACCGTTGGACAGCAACACCGGATAGCGGGCCTTATCCGCCACCAGGGTGGTGGTGTAAACCGCCATCACATCGGGGCGGTCGAGAAAATAGGTGATGCGGCGAAAACCTTCCGCTTCGCACTGGGTGCAGAAATTGCCGCTGGATTGGTAGAGACCCTGCAGGGCGGCGTTGTCCTGGGGCCGAATGCGGGTGACGACGGTCAGTACAAACTCGGCGGGTGGGCCGAGCAGGGTCAGTCGGTCGGCGTCCACCCGATAGCGGTCGGCGGCGAGCGGAGTCCCGTTCAGTTCCAACGCGAGCAACTCCAAATGCTGGCCATCCAGCGCCAGTGGCGTTCCGGCGGGCGTGGCCTCGGCGCGGACGATGCGCAACCGGGACTGCACGGTGGTGGAATCTTCGCCCAGTTCGAAGCGCAGGTCGACGGTCGAAATGCGGTAGGCGGGCGGCGCATAGTCCTTGAGATAGGTGGTCTTGGGAGTCTGAGTCAGCATGTGGGACACTTTGGATTTGGAGTGAACGATTCGCTTGGAGGGTTGGCGGTTGGGTTCGTTCGGAGCCGTTTGGTTTTCATTCCACCTCGTCGCCCGATGTTTCCACCCATAGCCCGCCCAGTTCCAGGGCGATTTCGGCGAACGGCTCGATGCTGACCGCATCCTGCTCCTGAAACAGCCCAATCACGGTCCAGCGCCCGTCGCGCAGGGCGAACGCTTCCAGGGTATGGGCCAGCGGGTCCACCAGCCACAGATAGGGCACGCCGTAACGAGCGTAGACCGGCATTTTGATCACCCGGTCCTTGCGAGCGGTGGACGGCGACAGGATTTCGCAGACCCAGTCCGGCACGACCTCGATCCGCTGATCGCGGGGCAGGCGCGGCATCCGTTCCCGCCGCCAGCCAGCGAGGTCGGGAACCAGCACTTCGGTATCGCGGATGAAATGGATTTCCGGTTCGTCCAGTATCCACCAGCCCCCCGGCCCGCCACGACCCCGGTGGTAGGCCGAACCGATGTCCATTCCCAATCCCGAACCCGCTAATGCATGGGGATTAGCCGGACGCGCTTGGGTATATAACTGGCCATTGATAATCTCGCCGGTCAGGTTTTCCGGCAATGCCTCAAGCTGGGCATATAAATCATCTGAATACATGGTTACTTTCATCACGGCGGACATCGGCGTCTCCTGTTGAATCAGCGTGATTTGCGCTTCCTGCTCATTGTAGAGCGTTCCGCCGGCAGCAAGGACGTGAGTTGCCGGTAGCGTTCAAACAGGAACGCCACCCGCTCCGCCTCGCTGGCGAAGGCGGTTTTGCCGTAGGCGGCATCCACCGCGCGGTCGAGGTGGCGATGCGCCTTGAGCAGTTCCGGCGGCATGGCCAGCGGGTCGTAGAGATCGGCCAGTGTGGCGTCGGGGAAGCGGGCGCGGGCGTCGAGCACCGCTTGGGCGGCGGTTTCAATCGCCTGGCGTTGCGGATCGCTCGGCTCCGGCCACGGGAAGTTGTTGTAGACGATGCCGGCGGAATAGCGGTAACGGCTCTCCAGCCGCCCGCATACCGCCCGCACCCAGGCTATGTGCAGCGTCGAGGACAGCACGCCAAAGTGATAGAGCGTGGCGTGGGACATCAGCAGGCAGGAATCGCTAACCAGTATTTCTGGGGAGATGAATCCAAAGGGGATATAAACACGCCGTTCGGAAGAAACCCGTGGAATCAGTAGAAAGGAATCGGCTGGCCGGTTCTCCACATGAAACCGGGTCGGCGTTTCGGCCAGCTTGCGGGTTGGGGCCGATTGGCTCGCCAGCCGGAACTGGCGCACCGCCTCCACCCGCTTCATGGTCTCCGGCATTTTCCGCAACTGGTCCGGTGGGCACTCACCCAGCCACAGACACCAGCGTTCGTAGCCGTTGAGGAATTCATCCGCGCCGAGCCAGCGCCGGAACCAGGGTTCAGCCTGCGGTTCTTTCTTCAGAAACGCCGCTTTCTCCTCGGCGGTGAACAGGTAATGCCCGCCGTCGATAGGCTTGTTGCCGATGCCGATTTCCGGCACGGCACAGATGGGGCGCTGCCGATTGGCCAGCACTACATCCGGCCCCTCCACCAGATACGGATTGATGTGATTGACCCGGAGGGCGTGCGGTTCGGACTTGGGCGTGTCGTAGTCGAACAGCCATTTCTCCGGCTCGTCCCGCAAGGCGAAGCCGACGATCACGCAATGCACCGCCGCCTGGCCGCGCGCCTCGCTGCTCCATTGAAAGGTGCGATGGGCGAAGTGGATCCGCGCGCCGCGCCGGAACAAATCCGGCCACAACACTCCGGCCTGTTCGCCTTGGGTAATCGAATTGGTAGAGACAAACGCCGCCCGAATCGCGGGATTGCCGACCAGAACATCGGTGGCCTTGCGATACCAGCAGGCGACGTAATCCAGCAGACCGGCGTTGCGGGTATCGGCAAAAATGGCGGCAACCTCGGCCCGTTGCGCCGCGTTCATGAATTTCGCCCCCACGAACGGCGGATTGCCGACGATGATGCTCAAATCCTCCGGCCTGACGATCTCCCGCCAGTCCAGCGCCAGGGCGTTGCCGTGAACGATGTGCGGGGCTTTGGTCAGCGGCAGGCGGACGAAGTACTGACCGAACGCCTCCGACACCCGCAGGTTCATCTGATGGTCGGTCAGCCACAGCGCCACCTGGGCGATTTGGGCGGGAAATTCCTCCAGTTCGATGCCATGGAACTGGTCCACGTCCACGAACACCAGTTGGCTCACGTCCATCAGGATTTGCCGGGTGTTGACCCGTTCCCGCAACACGTCCAATTCCAACAGGCGCAGTTCCCGATAGGCCACCACCAGAAAGTTGCCGCAACCGCAGGCCGGATCGAGCACGCGCAGGCCCGCCAGCTTCTTTTGAAAGGCGAAAAGCTGCTTGGGACTTGGCCGCAACCGTTCGAACTCCGCCCGCAGCCGATCCAGAAACAGCGGGCGCAGCGCCTTGAGGATATTGGTTTCGCTGGTGTAGTGCGCGCCCAGATGGCGGCGGGCGGCGGGATCGAGGATGGACTGGAACAGCGAGCCGAAAATCGCCGGGGAAATCCGGCTCCAGTCCAGCGCGCAGGCATCCAGCAGCAACTCCCGCAAGCGCCGGTCGAACGCCGCCAGCGGCAACGGTTCGGCGAACAACCGGCCGTTGACGTAGGGAAACGCCGCCAGTTGCTCGTCCAGCGTCTTGAAGCGCCGCTCCGGCGGCGTGTTCAAGGTTTGAAACAGTTGCGCCAGCCACGGCCCCAGATCGGAACCGTCCTCGGCAGTGCGCTGTTCCAGGCCATCCTGAAACTGGCGGCGCTCGAAAATCGCGGTGTCGTCGGCGAACAGACAGAACAGCAGCCGCACCAGCAGCACTTCCAGCGGATGGCCGTCATACCCCGCAGCCTTCAACCCGTCGTGCAACCGGCCCAACCGCTGCGCCGCCTCGACGTTGACCGGGTCCTGCTGGCCGAAATGGCGGGTCTGATAGCCGGCGATGAAGCCAAACAAGCGGACCTGCTGGTACAGGTCCGCCAGCGGAAATTCGTGGGTCTGATCCTCGTCCAGATCGTAGAGCCGGAACCGGGCGAAGTCGGACACCAGCACGTAGCGCGGCAGATCGCGCTCCTTCAGCCCCGGAAAATAGTCCAGCGCCTGCCGGAACGTCCGGTCGAGATCTTTGCCGCACGACTTGTGCTCGACCAGCAGCACCCCTTTCCACAACAGATCCACGAAGCCGCCCGCGCCGTCAGCCTTCTTAACCGGGGTCTCGAACGTCGCCACCCGCCACCGCGTCACCCCGAAAATGGCGAAGAAGGCATTCCAGAAGCTCTCGGCTTCCGAATCCTCGGATTTCTCGTTGGCCCACTCGCGGGAAAAGGCCAGGGCACGGTCTTTAATTTCGTTCCAGGACAGGGGCATGGAGATCGCTGCTCGGATCAAGAACAACCGCCGCTGTCGCGCAAAATCCGCCGGATGCGCGCCCATGCCTCAGCCAACGGGTGCGGCAATTTGTCGCATCCCGGCCCGCGCCTCGGCAATTTATCATGGAAAAAGAATCACTAACCGGATTCAGGCACATCTTCCCGCCCTCTAACCCGAGGTTCACACATTCATGAGCGATTCCATTCAGGCCGATCGCCGTCAAGTTCTCCGCCTTCTTGCCATCACGACCGCTGCTGCTGGCGCTGCGGCCCTGAGTCCGCCGGCACTGGCCGCGAAGTGCGAAACCGACGGCACTCCGCTGCAATTCGTGCCCAAGACCGCGCCGGACCCCAACCCGCAGGACGACGACATCGTCAAGTATCCCAAATGCCCCTACTGCGGCATGGATCGCAAGCAGTACCATCACAGCCGCCATCTAGTGCATTACCAGGATGATCTGGTGGACGCCACTTGCTCGCTGCACTGCGCCGCGCTTAGCTTGGCTCTCAATATGGATCGGGGACCCAAGACCATCTATGCCGCCGATTTCGGCGCGAAGGCCGACCCGAAACCACTGGTCAACGTGGATGCGGCTACCTACCTGATCGGTTCCAAGCTGCCGGGGGTGATGACCGCGCAAAGCAAGGTCGCCTTCGGTTCCAAGGCGGCGACCGAGGCCGCCAAGGCGGAAAACGGCGGCGAATTGGGCGACTTCGATGCCGCGCTCCGGGCCGTCTATCAAAGCATGGCCAGCGACACGATGATGATCCGCAAGAAGCGGAGCGATAAGAAGCAACACGCCGGACACGGTTAAGGCTCCCCGGCGGACTATCCCGGCCCGCCATTGACGGCGGGCAAAAAAAGACCGGCTGGCACACGAGGCAGCCAGCCGGGCATAAAGCTTAAGATTATGGCCGGTCAAGCATAACCAACGGGCCGGCGTCGAGAGCGGAGTGCGACAATATGCCGCAGCGCCTCGGCCTTCGCTGATGGGTGCCTCATGTTCCAGCTAGGATCGGACCGGCCGCTTGGCCAGCTTGCGCTGCAAGGTGCGGCGGTGCATGCCCAACTGCCGCGCGGTGGCGGAAATGTTGCCGTCGTTGTCGCGCAGCACCCGCTGAATGTGTTCCCATTC
>WBUJ01000085.1 GCA_008933795.1 Candidatus Contendibacter sp.
CACTCGACCGGCGGCAGCGAGGTGATGTCCAGCAGCGTCAGCCGGTCGAGTGCCAGCCGGTTATTGTCTTCATACCAGCGGACCGCGATGTTCAGTAATTCAATCTGGGCGTCGGACGTGTAGCCGGCATCGGGTTCCAGCAGATCGTGATAGCTGGCCCGCGCGTTCAATTCGACGAACGCCGCTCCGTCTCGCTGGCCAAAGCCAATGCCCACCCGCCGCGAGGCATGTCCGGTTTCCGGACGAGTAGCATAAGGTTCGATCGGCACCGGTGTAGCGGCGACCGGCAGTTGATTGCGGGCGATCAGCAAACGGTGGGCGATTTCATCCGGCGGTGGTTCGCCACCTCTCTCAACCTGGCTGGCCCGACGGTGCTGGCGTTCGTCCAGCGCGAGTTCCAACAGCAAGGCTTGCCGCTCCGAAGGCAGCCGAGCAAACTCCCGAGTGGCGGCGATCGCTGGATCATCCGGCAAGCGCCGCGCCAGTGGTCGTTCGTCCGCACTCAGCGCCTCGTAGCGGCGGTTGATGGTCGTGCCGCGCGCCGGGCGGGCGGTCACCTCGCTGATCAACCCCGGTTGCCGGGCCAGCAGCCGGATTGTATCGGCCGGCAGCGTCCAGAGCAGGAATTCATCGCTCGGACGCAACTCCGGGTCGGCGACTTCCAGCAGCGTCAGCAACTGCCAGGCGCAGTTTTCCTTGAAAAAGTAGTAATCGAATTCGATACCGCGCAGTTCCCAGACATGCTCCAGCAGGCGTTGCAACTGGCTTCCGGACAGGTTCAGCCGGTATTCCCAGAGATCGCGGCTTTCCAGATCGTTGTAGGCGCGCGCCAGCTTGTAATAGGACTGGATATCGAACCTGCCCTTGAAGCCGCCGGCGATGCCGTCTACCGCATACATCAGGACGTTGCTGTTGGAATCGTCGGCGGCGTAGTTGATGGCGTAGGCCAGCAGCCGGGTCTGCTCGGTCTGGCCGCGCCGGTCCAGGCGCAGCAAGGTATGGCCGAACAGCGAGGCGGGATTGTTGAGATAGGCCGAGGCGAACACCAGCGTCGCCGCTTCCGCGTTCAGTTCGCGGTACCACTGCTGGAAACGCGCGCAGTCTTGCGGCCGCAGGCGGCGGTCGTCGAAACTCAATTCACCTTTCAGCCAGCGGTAGCGGGCGATGAAGGCGCACTGGGCCGGTTGCGGGTCGGCGCCGACCGGATCGGCACTAAAAAAAGCGCGCAGCGTGGCGGCGAGTTCGGCGTGCGGATCGGTTCTACCAGTCGGAGCCAGGAAGAAACGGGGATCGTCGGCGTCGCTGACCACGCCCCGTCCGCCGATGGTGGGACGGTAATGCAGCAGCGTTCGCCACTCGCGCCGCTCCGCCAGACCGGCGGCCTCGGCGCGGTCCAGCAGTTCGGCGAGATAGCGAGCGTCGGCGCGGGCGTCCGCCGCCCCGATCAAAAGACCGAGCAGCAGGACGCCAATCAGGCGTGGGAGCGGAACGATAGATGGTTCAGTTTGAGGTCAGCCGCTGGCCAAATCGGGGATCGGCCCGCATCTCCCGCTCCAGCGTCGCCAGCATTTCGACGGCGGTGGTCCGGTCGTTCGGGAACAGCACGGCGAACTTGTCCTGGGTGAAAGCGAAGAACGCTGGCTGGCGGCTGGGTTCGATCTCCAGCAGCGCCGCCAGCGAGGCGAGGTATTCGCCCTGACCGGCCGCCATGTCGTTGCGCAACTGCTCCAGATTGACCTTGGCGAACTCGGCGGTCTGCTGCTGGCGATTCATGAACGCGGCGCTGCTTGAACCGCCGGTCGTGGCGCTGGAACCGGAACTGGGATCGGTGACGACGGTGCAGGCGCCAGTCCCCAAGCCCAGTACGGCGGTTAAGGCAACATTCAGCCATAATTTCATAATTCGTTCCTCGATCAAGATTTAGAGTTTAAAGTTTAAAGGCTAAAGGCCAAAGACCAAAGGCTAAAGGTTGCCGCTCTCATGAAAAGCCATTTGTCGCTGATCCTGCTGTCCACCCTGCAATGCAACGCCGACTGCGAGTACTGCTTCGAGAACAAGACGGCCGATCGGCTGACGCTCGACCGCTTGGGCGAGATGATCCGCAAGGTGCTGGACTACATGGTGGAAAAATCGCTGACCTCGCTGACCATCTACTGGCAGGGCGGCGAGGCGATGCTGCTGCCGCCAAGCTGGTACGAGCAGGCCAACGATTTGATCCAGCGCGAGGCCGAGCCGCGCGGCAAACAGGTTTTCCACAGTCTGCAAAGCAACATGCTGGCCTACAGTTCCCGCTGGAACAAGGTCGTGGCCGAAATGTTCGGCAACTCCATCGGCACCTCGCTGGATTATCCCAACCTGCACCGCAAGCTGCTGGGACAGGAACCGGACAGCTACAACGAAATCTGGGGCCGGCGGGTGCGGGAAGCGCGAGCGGCCGGCATCGAGGTGCAAGTCATCGCCGTGCCCAACCGGGCCACGCTGGAGATCGGCGCCGAGCGGTTTTACGCTTATTTCGCGGACGAGCTTGGCATCACCGAGTTTCAGGTCAACACCCCGTTTCCGGGCGGCGAGGCGACGGCCGCCAAGAAGGAATTGCCGGTGGCGGAAGTGGAAAAACTGAGCCGCTTCTATACCGATCTGGCCGACGTCTGGCTGGAGCGCGGCTATCGCCATGGCGTGCGGCTCGGTCCGTTCGACGCCCTGCTCCAGCATTTCAGCCACGAGCCGACCACCCTGCCCTGCATCTGGGGCGACAACTGCGCCAACGCCCTGGTCTCGATCGACGCCCGGGGTTACGTGGCGCAATGCGACTGCTGGGTCACCAGCTACCCCGATTACCACTACGGCAACATCCTCGAGTGCGACAGCCTCGGGGAATTGCTGAAAACCAGCCCGGCACGCAGGAAGTTCAACGAGCGGCCCGTCCAGCTCATCCAGCGCGACTGCCTGAGTTGCGACTATCTGTCGCTGTGCCATGGCGGCTGCCCGGTGCGAACTTATACCGTCCACGGCTCCTTGTTCGAGAAGGATCCCTACTGTGAGTTGTACAAGAACCTGTTCGGGCGGATGGAACGGGCGGCGACGGAACTGGCGCGCGCGGCGGTGGCGGCGCGCGGCGTGGCCGCCTGACCATCCCGATCCCATGGCTTTCCCAAAATATTCCACGTGGAATAAAACGCCGGAATGGAGACTATCGGCTCGCGGCCGCCGAAACATGCTCAATGGTCGTGTAGCGGGTGGCAACCGCGCGCCACCCGTGATAAGGACTAATGCAAGCTTCCGCGCGGCTTGTTCGTGAATCAATCCAGATATGAAATTAGAGGAGAATCGAAATGACTGACCAAGATGGCAAACAACTCTACGACACGACGCCAGCCCCCTTGGATGAGGAACCAACCCAGGAAGAGCGCCGCGAGTTTCTGCGCAGTTTGGGCAAGTGGTCGCAGGCAGTGATCGGCGGAGTCGTGGTGGGTGGCGCGTTAACCACTTCCGAACCAGCCGAGGCATGGTACAACGGAGGGGGTGGCATGGTTGTCCCGCCTGGAGAGCGTGATTCGTACTATCGAGGCAGCGGCTGGGGCAACAAATAGCGGGCTACGGCTTGCGCTACCGGGCCGACTTCAATCCATTTCTGATCGGTCTGGCCATCGCGGGCAATCGCCCTTACATACAGTCCGTCGATTTAAAACCAAGTGGTTTTTCATCTCCCGAAGAAATGGCATTAGCCGAATCGGGCCGCGGAACATGCTTGCATGCCCCGCAGCCCGATCAAGTCAACGATCAATGCGCCGGCAAGTTGATGCGCACCGTGTCGCGGAGCACGCCATCCAGGCCGCCGAACACGGTCAGCCGCTCGACCTTGTCCACCACCTTCTCCAGCGCCTCCAACTCCTTGAGCCGCAGCAGTAGGGGGTTTTCCTCCATAAGCTTCGCCGTGTTGAGCAGCGAGCGGGTGGCGGCGGTTTCCTCCCGCCGGCGGATGACATTGGCCTGCGCCACCTTCTCCGCCTGCACCACTTGGTTGAGAATGTCCTTCATCTCGCCCGGCAGGATCACGTCCTTCAATCCGACCATCTCCAGTTCCAAGCCATGCGGACGGATCTTCTCGACCGCGTAATCCCACACCGCCCGGTCCAGTTCATCCTTGTCGCCGAGGAGCACGTCCAGGGTGCGGGCGCCGATGGTCTGGCGCAGGCCGAACTGCAAGGTCCGGTACAGGTACTCGCCGATGTTGCCCAGTTCGGCGCGCGCCTTCACCGGATCGGCCACCCGGTAGACCGCCGACAGGTTCACCCGCAAGCTGACCTTGTCCTTGGTCAGGATTTCCTGGCCGGAGACCTCCAGGGTCTGCAAGCGCAGGTCCACCGACTCCACCTTCACCGCGCGGTTGAAGCGCCAGAAGGCGTGCAGGCCGGGCGGCAGGGTGCACACCAGTTCGCCGTCCACCAACAACAAACCGATGTGGTTGTCCTCCACCTCGGCAACCTGAATGCAGCCGGTCAGGTTCTTGGCCAAGGTCGCCGACGGCCGCGCCAACAGGGCGGCGTGCGCCCGCGACAGGGCGTAATCGGTCGCGATGTCGATCAGTTCGACGCGAACCTCCACCGGGCCCCGCCAGTAAACCCGGCGAGCCGCGGGCGGCAACACGCCATCCAACCGACCGTTCTTGTAGATCAGGCCAACCTGCCGGTCGCCGGTCTCGACCACCTGAAAATGGCGTTCGACCAAGTCGGAATCGGCCTTCAACAGCACGTCCAGCCAGGGGTGATCAAACTCGGCCACGGTCAGATCGTAACGCTGCACCTCGTGGCGGTTCAGCGGGTCGAACCAGTTGTAAGTTCCCGGTTCCATAATGGTCGCCAACCGGCGGTCGTACAGATGCAGCCCACGCTCGTTCTGGGCGATCACGATTCGCTTGTAACCCAACATCTTGGTTCTCCTTGTGAAGTTGTTTGCAGTCTTCCTGTTCCGCCGCAATTCGGCGGGCGAGCGTGGCGTGTTGCTGTCGGCGCCGTCTCCGGTCCGCCACCGCCGAGCGTCAGGATGTCATCGAGACCTTCTCCTGCCGGTTGGTTGATCAAAAGGGTTGAAAGGGTTGGAAGCACGCCCCACGCCCGCGCGGCGGACGACGGGTCGATGCCGGGTCGATGATCGGCGGGCCTCGCGCGGCGGCCAGCCTCCTTGCTGGATAGCACCGCGTTGGGCTGGCCGATTATCACCTTGGCCCGATTCCCCGCCGCGCGAGACCGCGCGGGCGTTGCGGGTCGGACGCCACCTTGATGCCGGAGCATCGCGATAGCTACCGCCCGCCGGGGTGGCTCCCGGGGTACGGCAGTAATGAGCGGATTCGAACCGCAAGCCTGTTCAGGGCTTTATCCATGGTGGAAAAGGAGGGAGTTGAACCCTCAACCGTCTGATCCCAAATCAGATGCTCTACCCACTGAGCTACTTTCCTCGCTTCGAAGTCCCATCGTCCGCCCGACACACGCCGTGCGATGGTTAGCGTTAGCGCGCCGGATCGGCGTTCGAACCGATACCGCTGCGCGGCGACAGGGCTGCTTCGAACCTTGCCGGCGGGGATTTCGCTATCTTTCCGCCGGGCGCCAGACAACAAAAAACCCCGGAAGGCTCGCCGCCGACCGGGGTTCGGTATTCCCGCTCGGAAGGTCGCCTCGCGCGGACCTTCCGAGCCTGTAATCTCGTCAGATCCGCATCAAATCCACCATTGGCGCGCAGGGGCGCGATGCCGGCGCTGGCCGGTCGGCGATGGATGAGAGGTTGAAAGCGTGCTGGTTTCTATTCATGGGGCGCGCAGTATAAACCGGAAAAAGAGCGAGTCAACCCCCGTTCCACTCTCTTTTGCGGTCCGTTCGTCAATAAAGCCATCATCCTTTGAAAATAACGATATAAGCTGTCAATAAACCATTGCCAGCGTTTGCCTGACCGAGACCCATGCCCACCATTCTGGTCGTTGACGACGATCCCCACATCCGTGAAGTGATCTGTTTCGCCCTGAAAAAAGAGGGCTTCGCCACTGTGGAAGCCGAGAACGGGGAACAGGCGCTGGCGCGGTTTCGGGAAACGCGCCCGGATTTGGTGGTGCTGGACATCGTCATGCCGGAACTGGATGGAACCGAGGTGTGCAAGGCGTTGCGCCGCGTCAGCGCCGTGCCGATCGTGTTTCTGTCGTCGCGCGACGACGAAGTGGATCGCATTCTCGGTCTGGAACTCGGCGGCGACGACTACGTGACCAAGCCGTTCAGTCCCCGCGAACTGGCGGCGCGGGCGCGAGCGATCTTGCGGCGCGGCAAGGGCGAAGCGCCGCGCGAACTCAGGACTGCGGGCGAACGCGGACTTGAACACGGGCGGCTGCGGCTGGACTTGGACCGTTATACCGCCTGGTGGCAGGGCCAGGAGGTGGTGTTGACCCTGACCGAATTCGGTATCCTGCGCACGTTGATGAGCCATCCCGGCAAGGTGTTCAACCGCGATCAATTGATGGACGGCGGTTATCAGGACTACCGCGTGGTCAGCGACCGCACCATCGACAGCCACGTGCGGCGGGTGCGCGCCAAATTCAAGGCGCTGGGCGCGGACCCCATCGAAACGCTGCACGGCATCGGTTACCGGCTGGGACCTTGCTGAATGCCGCCGTCGTCCCGACTGCCCCGGCTCAAGCTGCGCCACCTGTTGCTGGCGGTCAATCTGACGGTGTTGTGGCTGCCGCTACTGGGATTGGAGGCGCTGCGGCTGTACGACAGCGCCCTGGTGCGTCAGACCGAATCGGAACTGATCGCCCAAGCCGCCTTCGTCGCCGCCAGTTACCGCGCGGCCCTGGCGCGGCTGGCCCCGCAAGTCGTGGCCGACCCGGGGTATGGCTTGCCGCTCGCCGCGCTTTGGCGGGAACCACCCGGCGGCGAAACCCGCTGGCGACCCCGTCCGGCGCGATTGGATCTGGCCGAGGACGCGGTATACCCGCCACCGCCGGACACCACCGCCCCAACCGCGCCACCCGATCCGCATGCCTGGGCCGTCGGCCAGGAACTGCAAGCGCTGCTGCACGATGCCCAAATCATGACCTTGGCGGGCATCGCCGTAGCGGACACGCGGGGCACGGTGGTGGCGACCACTGGCCCCAGTTTGGGCCGTTCCCTAACGGCGTTCGAGGAAGTGCGGCGCGCTCTGACCGGCGAGCCGGTGAGCCTGTTGCGCCAGCGGATTCCCGACTCGGCACCGCCGGCGATTGATTCCATCAGTCGCGGCACGTCCCTGCGGGTATTCGTCGCCGCGCCGATTTTCCAAGAGCAGCGGATCGTGGCGGCGGTCCTGCTGTGGCGCACGCCGATTGCGCTCTCCCAGGTGCTGCACGGCAAACGCTATCACCTACTGCTGGCGACGGTGTTGTTGCTCGGCACCGTGGTCTTGATGTCAGCGTTTACCTCCTTCACGGTAGTACGACCGCTCCAGGCGTTAGTGCGGCAGGCGCAACGCGCCACCGCCGGAGAAAAAGGCGCGGTGACGCCGCTGGCCCGGCCGGTCACGCGGGAAATCGCCGAACTGTCGCGCGCCGTGGCGGCGATGGCGCGCTATCTGGAACAGCGCGCTGATTATATCCGCACCTTCGCCGCCCAGGTCTCCCACGAGTTTAAGACCCCGCTGGCGGCTATCCGGGGCGCGGTGGAGTTGTTGCGCGACCATCTCGACACCATGACCGTGGCCGAGCGCGAACGGTTTCTGAGTCATCTCGACCAGGACGCCGCCCGACTGGAACGCTTGGTGCGGCGGTTGCTGGAGCTGGCCCGCGCCGACGTGATGCAGGTCTCGGCCGGCGACCGCGCCGAGGTCGCCGCCGTGGTCCGGCGTCTCGCCGCCCGTTACCGGGACGCGGGATTGGCGGTCTCCGTGGTCGAGCCGTTGCCGTCGGCGAGCGTGGCCATGGCCGAGGACGTGCTGGAATCCGTCCTGGGCAATCTGCTGGATAACGCCCAGCAACACGGCGGCGATGCCGTCACCGTGGCCGTGACCTGTCCGGCGCCCCACGCCGGAGCCGACGCCGCCCTGCTGATCGAGGTCAGCGACAACGGTCCCGGTATCTCGGCGGCCAACGCGGCCCGGGTGTTCGAACCGTTCTTCACCACCGCGCGCGCGCGGGGCGGCACGGGCCTGGGTCTAGCGGTGGTCAAGTCCCTGTTGACCGCGCATCGGGGCGCTATCGATCTGAGGGAAAGCGTTGCGGGAACGCGGTTGCGGATCCGCCTGCCGCAATGATGCGTACAGTTTGGCGCGAATCCTGGCCAATGCGCGTCGTCGGCGTCGAGACCGCCTGATGCTCCATCTGGCGCGGTTGAATTTCCCATCCTTTTTATGAAATTATGGGGGAATTCATACCCGCGCCGCCATGGACGCCGGCGCGACGGATGCCGCCCCAAAGGCCATTGGCGCCATCGTCAAACTCCCAACATCCTGTTGGAACTCAAAATTCACCCCATCATCGCTGATCCGTCATGCCCAAAACGCTCTTTGAAAAAGTCTGGGAGTCGCATGTCGTCGCCGAACGACCCGATTCCCCGGCCATCCTGTATATCGACCTGCACCTTGTCCACGAGGTGACCTCGCCCCAGGCCTTTACCGGCCTGCGTCAGCGCGGCTTGAAAGTCCGTCGCCCCGAGCGCACTGTCGCCACGATGGACCACTCGATCCCGACCACGCCGCTCGACGTGCCGATCGCCGACCCTCTCGCCGCCGCGCAAATCCGGCAAATGGAAGTCAACGCCGCCGAGTTTGGCGTCGCTCTGCACGGCATGGCCAGCCCCCATCGCGGCATCGTTCATGTGATCGGCCCGGAACTGGGCCTGACCCAGCCCGGCATGACCATCGTCTGCGGCGACAGCCACACCGCCACCCACGGCGCGTTTGGCGCGCTGGCCTTCGGGATCGGCACCAGCGAAGTCGAGCATGTCCTCGCCACCCAGTGCCTGCTCCAGAACAAGCCCAGAACCTGCGAGGTCCGCGTGGACGGAACGCTTCCCGCTGGCGTTTCCGCCAAGGACATCATTCTGGCGCTGATCGCCAAGATCGGCGTGGGTGGGGGGACCGGCTATGTCTTCGAATACACGGGATCCGCTATCCGTGGATTGACGATGGAACAGCGCATGACCGTCTGCAATATGTCCATCGAGGGCGGCGCGCGCGCGGGCCTGATCGCGCCCGACGACACCACCTTCGAATATCTCAGGGGCCGCGAGTACGCTCCCAAGGGCGCGGAATGGGACCAAGCCGTCGCCCGTTGGAAAACCTTTGCCAGCGATCAAGGCGCGGTTTACGACCATTCCATCACCCTGGATGCCGCCGCGCTCGAACCGATGATCACCTACGGCACCAATCCCGGTATGGGCATGGCCATCACCGGGCGCGTGCCCGACCCCGCCAGCCTGAGCGACGCCAACCAGAAAGCCGCCCTCGACAAGGCGTTGCGCTACATGGGCCTCCAGCCCGATCAACCGTTGCTGGGCCAGAAAGTGGATGTGGTGTTTATCGGTAGTTGCACCAACTCGCGCATTTCCGACCTGCGTGAGGCGGCCTCGCTGCTCAAAGGCCGCAAAGTGGCCGCTGGCGTGCGCGTCATGGTGGTGCCCGGTTCGCAGGCGATCAAGCAACAGGCGGAAGCCGAAGGTCTGGACCAGGCGTTCAAAGCGGCGGGCGCGGAATGGCGCGAACCCGGTTGCAGCATGTGCATCGCCATGAACGGCGACCAGCTCCAGCCCGGCCAGTATGCCGTCAGCACCAGCAATCGCAATTTTGAAGGCCGCCAAGGCCAGGGCGGACGCACCTTCCTCGCGTCGCCGTCGACCGCTGCCGCCAGCGCGCTGGCCGGCGCCGTGGCCGATCCCCGCACCGTGCTTGTTGGAGGCCGGTAACATGGCTCAATTCACCTCCCTCACTTCCCGCGTCGTGGTGCTCCCGGTCAACGACATCGACACCGACCAGATCATCCCCGCCCGGTTTTTGAAAGCGACCGACAAAAAGGGCATGGGCGACAACCTGTTCGCCGACTGGCGCTACAACGCCGATGGTTCGCCCAAGCCTGATTTCGCGCTCAACCAGCCCGAAGCGGCGGGCCGCCAAATCCTGTTGGCGGGCGACAATTTCGGTTGCGGTTCGTCCCGCGAGCACGCGCCCTGGGCGCTGACCGGGTTCGGGTTCCAGGCCGTGATCAGCACCTCGTTCGCCGACATTTTCCGCAGCAACGCGCTCAAGAACGGCCTGCTGCCGATCATCGTGGATGCGCCCACTCATCGGAAGCTGTTGGCGATGGTTGCGGAAAATCCCGCTACCGAACTGACCATTGATCTGGCCGCCCAGACGTTGTCCTTCCCCGGTGGTTCGGTCACGTTCCCAATTGACCCGTTCAACAAGACCTGCTTGCTCGAGGGAGTGGACGAACTGGGCTACATTCTGAGCTTCGAGAAGGACATCGCGGCATTTGAAGCCCGAAGATAAGGCCATGTCATTCATTCAGATTTACGACACCACCCTGCGCGATGGAACCCAAAGCGAAGGCTTCACTCTTTCGGGCCACGATAAAATCCGCGTGGCCAAGCGGCTGGACGATTTGGGCGTGGCGTTCATCGAAGGCGGCTGGCCGGGTTCCAACCCTAAGGACGCCGAGTTTTTCGAGCGCGCCCGTGATCTGGAGTGGAGCACGGCGCTGATCGCCGCCTTTGGCTCGACCTGCCGGGTCAAGGGCGGCCCGGAGGACGACGCCAACATCCAGGCGCTGCTCGATGCGAGGACGCCGGTCTGCACGATTTTCGGCAAAACCTGGACCCTGCACGTCACCGATGTGCTGCAAACCACGCTGGAGGACAACCTGCGCGTCATCGAGCAGTCGGTGGCCTACTTGCGCGCGGCGGGTCGCCGGGTCATTTACGACGCCGAGCACTTTTTCGACGGCTACAAGGCCGATCCGCTCTACGCGCTGGAAACGCTCAAGGCCGCCATTCGCGGTGGGGCCGAGACGGTCGCGCTGTGCGACACCAACGGCGGCACCATGCCCTGGGAACTGGAAACCATCATCCGCGAGATGAAGGAATCCATCCAACACCCGTTCGGCATCCATACCCACAACGACGGCGAGTGCGCGGTCATTAACGCGCTGCTGGCCGTGCGCGAAGGCGCCATCCAGGTGCAGGGCACCATCAACGGCGTGGGCGAGCGCTGCGGCAACGCCAACCTGTGCTCCGTCATGGCCAATCTGGAACTCAAGATGGGCCGCCAGTGCCTGCCGGAAGGCCGCCTGCACAAACTCTACGAGCTGTCGCACGTGGTGGATGAAGTCGCCAACGTGACACCCAACGATCATCTGCCTTATGTTGGCAAGAGCGCGTTCGCGCACAAGGGCGGCGTACACGTGGCGGCCATGCGCCGCTCGGAGCAGTCGTACCAGCACGTGGCGCCGGAGCGAGTCGGCAACCGGATGCGCGTAGTCGTCTCGGCGCTGTCGGGGCGGGCGAACATCCTCAGCAAAGCTGAAGAGCACGGCGTGGATGTCGGCAGCGTCGCGGATGTAGTGGGCGTGCTCAACGACGTGAAGGAACTCGAAGCGCGCGGCTTTTCGTTCGAGGCCGCCGAAGCCTCCGTCGCCATGATGCTCAAGCGCCAGCAGCCCGATTACAAGCCGCTGTTCGAACTGGTGGATTTCTTCGTCAATGTCGAGCATCGCCAGGGCCGGGGCATCTTCGCCGAGGCCATGGTCAAGCTGAAGGTGGGCGACGAGGTGATGCACACCGCCGCCGAGGGCAATGGTCCGGTGAACGCCCTCGACCTGGCCCTGCGCAAGGCGCTGATGGGTCACTACCCGCAAATCGCCTCTTTCCAGTTGGCGGATTACAAGGTCCGCATTCTGGACGGCCAGGACGGGACGGAAGCCATTACCCGCGTGCTCATTGATACCCGCAACACCACCCGACTCTGGAGCACCGTCGGCGCCAGTGCCAATATCATCGAAGCCTCTTGGCAGGCGCTGGTGGACGCGGTGGAATACGGGTTGTCGGTGGCGCATTGATCGGCGATGAGTGGTTAATGAACAGTGATTAGTGGACAGTTATGAAAGCAAACATCGTTTTACTCCCTGGTGACGGGATCGGCCCGGAAGTGGTCGACGAGGCCGTTCGCGTGCTGGACGCGATTGCCGGGAAATTCAAACACGAATGGGTCTACCACGAACGGCTGATGGGCGGCTGTTCGATTGATCGCTTCGGCTCGTCGCTGACCGACGAAACTCTGGCCGATTGCCAGGCGGCGGATGCGGTGCTGCTGGGCGCGGTGGGCGGGCCGAAATGGGATAACCCGAACGCCAGGGACCGCCCCGAGCGCGGCCTGCTGGCTTTGCGCAAGGGCTTGGGCGTGTTCGCCAACCTCCGTCCGGTCAAGGTTCACCCGGCGCTGGTGGATTCATCGCCGCTCAAGCCGGAAAAACTTCAGGGGGTGGATATCCTTGTCATCCGCGAGTTGACTGGCGGCCTGTATTTTGGCTGGCCGAAGGGCCGCGACCGCAAGGATGGCCGCGAGCGCGCCGTGGATACCCTGGAATACTACGATTACGAAATTCGCCGCGTGATGGAACTGGCGTTCAAGCTGGCCAAGGGCCGCAAGGGCAAGGTCACGTCGGTCGACAAGGCCAACGTACTCGAATCCTCGCGGCTGTGGCGACAAATTGCCGTGCAGGTCGGCGCGGCGAACCCGGATGTAACGCTGGAGCACGTGTTGGTCGACACCGCCGCCATGCGCCTGATCACCGGTCCCGCCGGGATGGATGTGGTGGTCACCGAAAATATGTTTGGCGACATTCTTACCGACGAAGCTTCGGTGTTGGCGGGTTCGATGGGGATGCTGCCCTCCGCCAGTCTGGGGGAGGGCCGGGTCGGGCTGTACGAGCCGATTCATGGTTCGGCCCCCGATATCGCCGGCAAGGGTATCGCCAACCCGATCGGCATGATTTTGTCCACTGCCATGCTGCTGCGCCACTCGCTGGGACTGGAGACGGAAGCCACCGCCGTCGAAACAGCGGTGGACGCCACCATCACCGCCGGGGCGCGCACCGCCGACCTTGACGGGCAACTGACCACCACCCAGATGGCGGATGAGATCATCCGGCGATTGTGATCAGACATAACCCATCGCTCACCGAACCCCGACGACGTTCAGTGAAACGCCGGTGATCCAAGTATCGCCGGAGGCGGTCAGGCTACCGGTCAGATAGTCTCCAGATACTGGCGAAACGACAGGAAGGTCAAATCCCGATCATCGTTTTCGTAGAGCTGGACCCGTTGCCCTGCTTTTTCCAATACCGCCATGGAGGTGAGAGCCGACGGTTATTGTATGCTTATTCACCACCGGCCCCCTTTGGCCAGGGGATTTGCGTCATCGCCCATAAACGATAATGAGGAGACGCGCGATGCGAGAGATTCATCATGCGCTGGTGCTGAACATGCACCAGCCCCCGAGCAATCTGGATCACTTGCTCGAAACCAGCGAGTGGGAAGCCAAGGAAATCCTGTTCGCCTACGACCGCATGCCGCGGGCGCTGTGGGACTACCAGGATATCGCCCGCGTGCATCTATCTCTGTCCGGGACGCTGCTGGAAACGCTGTCCAACCCCGGTTTTCAGGAGCGGGCCTACGGCATCGTGGACTGCGGCAAGTTGCTCTGGCACCTGCAAAACCAGCACTTGTTCGAGATTCTCGGCACCGGCTATTACCATCCGGTGCTGGCGCTGACTCCCGAAGCTGACTGGGACGAGCACATCATCCGCTGGCAGGCCATCGCCCGCCATCTGCTGTGGCGGAATCGGTTCAACGGCTTTTGGCCGCCGGAAATGGGCTTCGACATGCGGCTGATCCCGCACCTGAAAAAGGCCGGCTACCGCTACGTCTTGGTGGACTGCGAGTACGTGGACCCGGTGGATTCGATGCACTGGCAGGAACTGCGCTACCGGCCGCACATCGCCGAGTACGGTGGCGAAGAAATCGTCATCATCGTCCGCGACCGGGAGCTGTCCGACGCGCAACTGGCGGGCATGGACTATGGCTGGTTCTACCACGAGCTGCACGAGCGCACCAAATGGTGCGATTTCCCCCCGCTGGTGACCACCGCCACCGACGGCGACAACGGCGGCTGGTTCCGCAACGTCGCCGCGAAGTCCAATTTCTGGACTTATTTCTATCACGAGGCCCTGGAGGAAATCCGCGCCGGTCGTTCGGCCCTGCGGCCAACCTTCATCAGCGATTACCTGGATCGGTTCGGCGCGCATGGCCGGGTCACGGTGCGACGCGGGGCCTGGAACACCGACACCCATCACGGCTGGGATTTCCACCAGTGGCAGGGTTCCTGGGTCCAGCGCGACACCATGGTCCGGGTGCATGACATCAGCCGGGAATTTCATGCGGTGGCGCAAGCGGTGGCGAACGCCCACGATCCCAATCCGGAACTGGCGCGGGTGCTAAACGAAGCGCACTGGCATCTGCTGCGGGCCGAAACCAGTTGCAACTTCTACTGGGGCGAGGCCTGGGTCCATAAATCCCATGCCGACCTGGACAATGTCGCTTGGCATCTGGGCGAGGCCAAGACGTTGCTGGGTCCACGCTGGATGGGTGTCGCGGCGACGGAACCCGCGGCGACAGAACCCGCGGCGACAGAACCCGCAGCAGCGGAAATCGCAGCAGCGGAAACCACCGAGACCACGATCGAGGATGCCCCACCGCCAGCCGCCGAGCCGGAAAACGCTACGCTCGCGCCACGAGACGACTGACAACCAAGCGCGGGCGGCCGCAGAACCGGTGGCGTGGACCGAACCGATCCCGTGGCCGGCCGCACCGCGACACCTCAGCGGTTCGGATGACCCCAATCCGGTTCAGGCCGCCGCTCCAGGCGGCGAGCGGCGTCGGAACCCAGATAATCGCCGGTCAACCGAACACTCGGCTCGCCGCGCCGGTTATAACAAACCTGCGCGGCGCGGTCGCAGCGCACGCCCTGCTCGGGGTAGAACACCCGCCCATGCCGCTCGCGCTCTTCCCGTCGCAAATTCCACCGCAACAGCCGGGCGGCGTCCCGTCCGAAATAGCGCTGGGTCAATTCCACACTGGGCGAACCGCGGTCGTAGCAGATTTGCGCGGCGCGGTCGCAGCGCACGCCCCGTTCGGGCCGAAAGGTATCGGCGACCGCCGGCGTCAGGCCAGCGCTCATCAGCAACAACCCAGCTCCTATCAACGAACCTTTGACGTTCATCTCGATGCTCCCGCCAGTGTTCCCGGCGGCCAATCCGTCGGGAACGCTGTGCTTTACAGTTGACCTCGGGGCGCAGCTTGCGCCAACGGGCATGAATTTCTGCTGAATCGCCCGGAATTAGCAAAGTCGCCCGACCATGCCATTATCCCCTTGGGTTGCTTGTTTTTAGGTCGTGCGTCAAAATTTGGCTTGAATGCGATAAAATTACCAACAGCCCGTCCTTTTCATTGCTGGAGCCAGTCTGATGCAAGCGATGCGATTCAATTTCCGAACCCTGTGCCGCAACGCGGCCGAGCGCGGCGGCCAGATGCAACGCCGCCTGCTGGAGGCCCTCGGCGCGCGGCATTCGGTCAAGACCCTGCCGGAGTTTGGCATCGAACGGGCGGCGCAACTGGCCGGCTGCACCGCCAACCATTTGCGCAATCTGGAAGCACGGGGCGAGCTACCCGAACCGCGGCTGGTGGAAGCCGGTTCGATCCAGCGACGGATCTATAACTACAACGAAGTCAACCGTATTCGCGAAATCATCGGCAAGCGCCCCGCTCGTCCCCTTGGAGCCAGTTGCGTGCGGGTAGTGTTTTCCAACCTCAAGGGCGGAGTGGCCAAAACCACCATGTCGCTGCACTTCGCCCACTATCTGGCGCGCGAGGGCTACCGGGTGCTGCTGGTAGACGCCGACCCGCAGGCCACCACCACCGGGGCGTTCGGCTTCATCCCCGATCTCGACCTGAACGATGGCGACGATCTGTTGCCGGCGCTGACCGAAGCCCCCACGCGGCTCGAAGCGGCGATCAAGCACACGCATTGGGATCATCTGGACCTGGCCCCGGCCCGACTGGCCCTGCAATACACCGACTGGAAGCTGTCGCAGCCGGAGGAACGCCAGAACGAAGCCCTGGGACCGCCGCCGGTGCGATTGCACCGGGCGCTGAAGACGGTCGAGGACCGCTACGACGTCATCGTGGTGGACACGCCGCCGTCGCTGGGGATGCTGGCGCTGAACGCCATCGCCGCCGCCAATCTGATCGTGATGCCCATCGTCCCGCACATGTACGATATTTCCTCCAGCGTCCAGTACTTCCGCATCCTGGAACAGGTGTGCGCCCTGTACGAGCGGGAAATCAACGTGCAGCGGCTCAACATCCTGCTGACCAAGGTGGACGCCGGTACCGAAACGCTGAACAACATCGCGGTGATCAACGGCGCTTATGGCGAGTTGCTGCTCAGCAGCCGTATGGGCCTGACCAAGGAATTGCAGAAATCCGCCAGCGACCAGCTCAGCATCTACGAAATCGACCAGCCGCGCGGTTCCCGCGATACCTACAACCGGGCGATCATGATGCTGGACGGGGTCAACGCCGAAATCCTGCTGGCGGTGCGCCAGCTCTGGCAACAGGAAATTCTCAGCGGCATCGAGGCCGCCGAGGCCGACCGCGCGAGGGTGCTGGCATGAGCCGCCGCAAGTCCTTGAAGAGTTTGGGCGACTGGATCGGCGCCGGCGGCCACAGTTTCGACGGCAGTCTGATGACGGGCGATAGCGGCGGCGCGAGCGACATCCGGCCACTGGATCTCGATCAACTGGTTCCCAGCCGTTATCAGCCGCGCCAACGGCTCGACGAGGCCTATCTGGCCGAACTGGAACAGAGCATCCGCCAGTTCGGGGTGATCGAACCGCTGGTGGCGCGGCCGCTGGCGGACGGCAGCTACGAAATCCTGGCCGGCCACATGCGCTGGCAGGCAGCGCAACGGGCCGGGTTGGGCCAGATACCGGTCATGGTGCGGGAAGCCGACGATCGAACCGCCGCCGCCATCGCCCTGGTGGAGAACCTGCTGCGCCGGGACTTGAACCCGATCGAGGAAGGCCGGGCGCTGCGGCGCCTGCGCGAGGAATTCGGGTTGACCCAGGAGCAACTGGCGGAAACCCTGGGCATTTCGCAATCCGCCATCAGCAAGGTGCTGGGCTTGCTGAGCCTGGACCCGGCGGTGCAGGCGCGCATCGAGGACGGGCGGCTGGAAGCGGGGCACGGCAAAGTGTTGCTCGGTCTGCCGCGCGAAGCGCAGCTCCGGCTAGCCGAACAGGCGGCGGACCAAGGTTGGAGCGTGCGGGAACTGGAGCGCCGGCGAGCCCTGCTGACGGTCGCGCCCCGGTCTCGAGCCGCCACGCCGCGCGATCCCGATCTGGTCCGGCTGGAGGAACGACTGCGCGAGCGAGTGGCCGCGTCGGTGCGGCTGCGCTACGACGCTGGCCGGGGACGCGGCCGCATCGAAATCGGCTTCGCCACCCTGGAAGAATGCGACGGGATTCTGGAGCGGCTGGGAATCAATGCTGATCCCTGACGAGGTGGTCCGACGGTTCTTGTGGATTACCCGCGAGGTCTATTTCACGATTATGGAGCCTGTATAAATTTTTCTAGTAGTATTTAGGGTAGTCCTGTATATAACCATTGGTGCTAGTTTAATTCATCAAGTCGTTGATTTTTATGGAACCGCGCCCTCTGGCGCCAGAAACCTTTGGGCCATAAGTATTTGATTTTGCTTGCCCGCAATGAACTAGCACCAATGGTTACTACATGAGGGTCCACTACAATCTGCAGGACTACGCTTCGGGAGACTCATGAATTTCAATATGCAATGATCGACTCATCACTGGAGCACTAAAGCAGGGTTGTAGGGTTTAGAAAATATTATAATATAATCTAGTCGTAAATAGTATTACTGATCAGGCAACAAAAAGGGCGCGTTCTCGCGCACCCTTTTTGTTGCGAACGAAGCAGTTATGAAGCGGGCGGCGGTGAACCCATTTGTTCCGCCTGCTCGATCCAGCCGCCGCCCATCG
>WBUJ01000086.1 GCA_008933795.1 Candidatus Contendibacter sp.
GAAAAAAGCCGTTCCGTCGCGTCAAACCATCTGCCCTGAAAGGAAAGAGGATTCCTGATTGCGTAATACCCCCTATAATGAACCAATAACAAGACACTCCTACAATAACCAATAACCCCGATGGAGCAGTGCGCATGGCGGCAACTCAATCGCCCTCTCATGCCGGTGTTCCCCCCTCGCCTGGCGCTCGCGTGGTGATCCGGGATGCCGAGTGGGTCGTGCGCCGGGTGGATAATGCCTCCGATGGGGGTTGGCAACTGACCTGTGATGGAATTTCGGAAGTAGTACGGGGACGAACGGCCCTGTTCCTGACCCAACTGGAAGACGGGGTACAGGTGCTCGATCCAGCCGCCACCGAGTTCGTCGCCGATGATTCCCCCCGCTATACCGCCAGCCTGCTGCATATTGAAAGCGTCCTGCGTTCCCAGGTCCCGAACGATGGCCGTCTCTATATCGGTCATCGCGGCGCGATGGATCGGGTGCCCTACCAGCTCGATCCCGCGCTCCAGGCGCTGCGCCAGCACCGCCAGCGCATTTTGATCGCCGACGCCGTCGGTCTGGGCAAGACGCTGGAGGCCGGCATCCTGGTCGCCGAACTGATCCAGCGGGGCCGGGGCAACCGGATTCTGGTGGTGACCCTCAAAAGTATGCTCACCCAGTTCCAGAAGGAATTCTGGAACCGCTTCACCATTCCCCTGGTGCGGCTGGACTCGGTCGGTCTGGCGCGGGTTCGCGCCCGCATTCCCTCGAATCACAACCCGTTCTACTACTACGACAAGACCATCATCTCGATGGACACCCTCAAGGGCGATCTCGAATACCGGAATTATCTGGAGAGCGCCTGGTGGGACCTTATCGTGATTGACGAGTGCCATAACGTCGCCGACCGGGGCACGAGTGGCACGACCTCGCAGCGGGCGCGCCTGGCGAAGTTGCTGGCCAGCCGCTCGGACACGCTGATCATGCTGTCGGCCACCCCGCACGACGGTCGGGCGCGCAGCTTCGCCAGTTTGGTCAACATGCTCGATCCGACCGCGATCTCCGATCCGGACGAGTATCGGGCCGAGGATTTTCGGGACAAGGGGCTGGTGATCCGGCGGTTCAAAAAAGACATCCAGGCCCAGGTGCGAAGCGCATTCAAGGACCGCCTGGTGCGCAGCGAACGCCATGCGGCGTCCCCGGCGGAAGAGGCCGCCTATGCAGCCTTGCTGTCCATTCCCTTCACCCTCGGCGGGGAACATGCCGGGGGCAAACGGGCGGAACTGGTCCGCATCGGCTTGCAGAAGGCGCTGTTTTCCAGTCCCGCCGCCGCCCGGCAATCGGTGGCCGCGCGGATTCGAGTGCTGGAAAGCGGCGCCATCACGCCCGATGTGGAGAACGAAATCGCCGGCCTGCGGACCCTGGATGCCGCCCTGGCCGGGATTCAGCCGGAGCGGTATGGCAAGTACCAGCGACTGCTGACGCTGCTGAAGGAGCCCGGTTACGGCTGGAGCCCGACCGCCGGCGCGGATCGGCTGGTGATCTTCAGCGAGCGCATCGAAACCCTGCGCTTCCTCCAGGAACGATTACAGGCTGACCTTGGCCTGCCGGACCGGGCGGTGGCGGTGCTCCACGGCGGCTTGCCCGACACCGAACAACAGGAACTGGTGGAGAACTTCGGCAAGACCGAATCGCCGTTGCAGGTGCTGCTCTGCTCGGATGTGGCCGCCGAGGGCCTCAACCTGCATTACCTGTCGCACCGGCTGATCCATTTCGACCTGCCCTGGTCGCTGATGGTGTTCCAGCAGCGCAACGGCCGGGTGGACCGCTACGGGCAGAACGCCACGCCGATCATCGCCTATCTGATTACCGAGAGCGTCCATCCCCGGATTCGCGGCGACTTGCGGATTCTGGAGGTGCTCCAGCAGAAGGACGAACAGGCTTATCGCAACATCGGCGATCCGTCGGTGTTTATGCGCGTCTACGACGCAGCGGCCGAAGAACGGCTGACCGAAGCGGCCATGGCCGAGGGCATGTCGGCTGAAACCTTCGACGCCACCTATCAACCGGAACCCGACGAGGGCGAGGATTTCCTCAGCCTGTTCATGACCGCGCCGGAGGAATCTGCCGCTCCGGTCCCGAACAGCCTGGAGGCGATTGCGCAGTTACCCGGCCTGTTCGCCAGCGATTTCGCCTTCTGCCAGGCGGCGCTGGAGATTCTGAGCCGCGAGACGCCATTGCAGTGGCAGGCGGACGCCAACGCCCGGCGCATCGTGCTGACCGCGCCGCCGGATTTGCAGGTACGGTTGCGGCAACTGCCCCGCGAACTGTGGCCCGAGCACGGCCGGTTCGTGTTGACCGACGATCCCGCGCAGATTCAGCGGGAAGTGGCCCGCTGCCGTCAGGACGAAACCGCCTGGCCGAAGCTGCACTACCTGTGGCCGCTGCACGTGGTCATGGACTGGCTGAATGACCGCTTGCGGGCCGCCTTTGGCCGCCACCGGGCGCCGGTGTTGCGGACCCCGCAACTGGCGGCCGGTGAAGTTGCGGTTCTAATCGCCGGGACCCTCCCCAATCGCAAGGGTCAGCCGTTGGTCATGCACTGGCTGGCGGTCTGCTGTCGGGAGGGCCAGCCGATCCGGTTGGAAGACCTGGCGGCGTTCCTCGACCGGCTGGAGTTGGGCCGGACATCGCTGGTCAACACCGGCGCACTACCCGATTTGGAGCGGTTGCAGCGGCTGTTGCCCGAAGCCGTCGCCGCCGCCCGCACGGACATCGTGCGCCACCGCGACGACTTTGACCGCGAATTGCAGGCGCAACTCGCCCGGCAACGGGCGGAACTGGCCCGGCTTCAGGCGCGCCAGTTCGAACAGCTCGAACTCCAGCTCACCCGTAGCGAACAGGCCCAGACTATCAAGGAGCATCGCCGCGCCACGCGCACCCGGGAAATCCGGCGGGTCTTCGAGGAGTATCAGCAATGGATTCAGGACACCCTGACCACGGAACGCGATCCCTGGCTGCACGTGATTGCTGCCGTGGTGGGTGGAACCGGATAATGAGCATTAATTCTCCTCTCTCTGCAAAATCGAGATTAATTCTCCCCCCTTTGAAAAAGGGGGGTCGGGGGGGATTTTCAGGAGATCATTATGTTGCCTTATCGCACTGAGCATCGGCTGCTTGCTCGGGACTTACGCAAGAACATGACCGAGGCTGAGCAGGTTTTATGGAAGCGGTTACGGCGCAAGCAGATTTTAGGCGTACCTTTTTATCGACAAAAACCGTTAGCTCAGTACATCGTTGATTTTTATTGCGCCGCCGCCATGCTGGTGATCGAACTGGATGGTTCACAGCACTACACCCCCGACGCGCAACAGTATGATGCAGCGCGCACACAAACTTTGGAAGCAATGGGTCTACGGGTGCTGCGTTTTGATAACCAGCAAGTGTTCCAGGAATTGGAGGCGGTAATCGGCGTAATCTTTGCCGAGGTTGAAGCGCGTCTCCACCCTGCCGCCCAAAATCCCCCCTAGCCCCCCTTTTTCAAAGGGGGGAACCGCTACGTTCCCTGCTGTGGCCAAGCAGGTGAGTTAATTTACGGAAAGCACTTTATATGAACGCCCCTCTGGAAACCGCCGTGGCTTTCGCCGGCATCGCCAACGAAAACGAATTTTTCAGCCACCATTATCTGGCCGAAGTCTTTAGGGGCGACATTCAGGACACGCTGAACGCCTGGCAGGCGGAGGAAGACGCTCATCCCGGCGCGGAGGCGCACCGGGCGCCATTCAACCGCCTGCGGGTCCTGGCCCGGGACTGGTTCGCTGGCCGGGAGCGCATCAGCCGCGAGCGCCACGAGGGGCAGCGGCTGGTGCTGGAACGCGCCCTGCTGGGCAAACTGTTCGCGGCGCTGGGCTATGCGCTGCAACCGGTTCCGTTGCCGTTAAGCCAATGGGTGTTGCCGGCCCTGGGGGCCTTCGGCCAGCCCGGCGAACCGCCTCGCCTGGTCATTCTCCATGCCTGGGATGTGGCCCTGGACGGCGAAGAGCCGCTGACCCTTCGCCCCCACAAGCTGCTGTGGGACGGTGAGGTGCTCCCGCCGGTGCTGTACGGCTTGTCCTGGCAGGAAGTGCTGTCCGATCAGGTGTTCGGCGCCGATCATCCGCCGCGCTGGGTGCTGCTGGCGGGTTCCACCCAGACCCTGCTGATCGACCGGGCCAAGTGGCCGCAAAACCGGCTGCTCCGGTTCGACTGGAACGAGCTTCTCGGCCGGCGTGACGAGCCGACGCTGAAGGCGGCGGCCGCCCTGCTGGGGCGCGCCAGCCTGCTGCCCGGCGAGGGCGAGGCGCTGCTCGATGCCCTGGACGAGAACGCCCACAAGCACGCCTTCGCGGTGTCGGAAGACCTCAAGTACGCGCTGCGCGAAGCCATCGAACTGCTGGGCAATGAGGCGGCCCGGCAGTGGGTGGCGCTGGCCCGGGAACAGAAGAAGGGCATCTTCAGCGGTGAACGGGAACTGGATGCGGAGCAGTTGACACTGGAATGCCTGCGGCTGATGTATCGGCTGCTGTTCCTGTTCTACATCGAGGCGCGGCCGGAACTGGGCTACGTGCCGCTGCGCCAGTCGGACGCTTACCAGAAGGGCTACAGCCTGGAGATGCTGCGCGATCTGGAACTGGTCCCGCTGGTCGGGGAGGAGGCGCGCAACGGGCTGTTTTTCGATCATTCGCTGCGCCGGCTGTTCCGGCTGATCCACGAGGGCTGCGCCGGTTCGGTTCAGGGGCGGCTGGACGAGGCGATCCATCACAGCTTCACCATTGCCGCCCTTGATTCGCATCTGTTCGATCCGGCCCATACGCCGCTGCTCAACCGGGTGCGGTTTCCGAATGCGGTGTGGCAGAAGGTCATTCAACTCATGTCGCTGTCCGGCGAGCGCCGCCGCCGCCGGCGCGGGCGGGTGTCCTACGCCCAGTTGGGCATCAACCAGTTGGGGGCGGTCTACGAGGCGCTGCTGTCCTATCAGGGGTTCTTCGCCAGCACTGACCTGTACGAGGTCAAACGGCGGGATGAGGATAACCCCGATCCGCTGGACGCCGCCCATTTTGTGTCGCCCGAGGCATTGGCGGAGTATCACCAGGACGAGCGGGTCTATGACCGGGACGAGGCGGGCCAGCGCAAACTGCGGTTGTATTCCAGGGGCAGCTTCATCTACCGGCTGGCCGGGCGCAATCGGGAGAAAAGCGCGTCGTTCTACACCCCGGAGGTGCTGACCCGCTGTCTGGTGAAGTACGCGCTCAAGGAATTGCTCCGGGACCGGAATGCCGACGCGATTCTGAAGCTGACGATCTGCGAGCCGGCGATGGGCAGCGCGGCATTCCTGAACGAGGCGGTCAACCAGTTGGCCGAGGCGTATCTGGAGCGCAAGCAGACCGAGCTGGGCCAGCGCATCCCTCATGCCCAGTACGCCGAGGAGTTGCAGCGAACCCGGCTGTTCATCGCCGACCGCAACGTGTTCGGGGTGGACCTGAACCCGGTGGCGGTGGAACTGGCCGAGGTGTCGCTGTGGCTGAACGCCATTTCCGGTTCCAGCCATGTGCCGTGGTTCGGCTACCAGTTGTTCTGCGGCAATTCGCTGGTGGGGGCGCTGCAGCAGGTGGTGCATCCAACCTGGCTCGCGCCGCGCGCCGATCCGCTCTGGTACGAACGGGCGCCGCGCCGGGTGCGTCCCGGCCAGCCCGACCGCCAGGCCGAGGAGGTTTATCACTTCCTGCTGCCCGATCCGGGGATGGCGGATTACGGCGACAAGGTGGCCAAGGCGCGCTATCCCGAAGCGTTCCAGCGGTTGAAAACCTGGCGCAAGGCGTTCTGCCGGCCCTTGAACCAGGAGGAGATCGCGTTGTTGCAGGAGTTGTCGGGCCTAGTGGATGAACTGTGGGCGCTGCACACCCGCGAACTGGCCCAGGATCGCGCCCGAACCGAGGACGGGTTGCCGGTGTGGGGTCAGCCCGGCGTTGACGGCGGGCGCAGCAGCACCCGCGACAAGGATCGGGTGCGGGCCAACGGCATTTTCAACGAGGGCAGTCCGGTGGCGTCGGCCTATCGGCGGTTGAAGCTGGTGATGGATTACTGGTGCGCCCTGTGGTTCTGGCCACTGGATCAGGCGGAGTTGTTGCCGGATCGGGATCAGTTCTGGTTCGAGGTGGGGCTGGTATTGCGCGGTAATGTGGTGGATACCCGGCCACAGGGAGAACTGGATTTGACCGCTACGGTCGAGCCGGAACCCTTCGCGCCAAAGCCCCAGGCGGCGTTGCCGGGGATGGAGACGCAGCTTTCCCTGAACGTTCCGCCGACCACGCGGGACATTACCGACCGCTTCGGGCAGTTGCACATCGAAAAGCTGTTCGAGTTCTTTCCCCGACTGAAGCAGGTGGACGAGATCGCCCGGCGGCGACGGTTTTTCCATTGGGAGCTGACCTTCGCGGACATCTTCGCGGAGCGGGCAGGTTTCGACCTGATCCTGGGCAATCCACCGTGGATCAAGGTGGAGTGGAACGAGTCCGGGGTGCTGGCCGATTTCCACCCGCTGTTCGCGTTGCGGAGTTTCTCGGCGACCCAGTTGACCCGCGAGCGGGAGGCGGCGTTTGCGAGCTACGAGGGGCTGGAAGCGGCCTGGCTGGATGAATTGACCGAGGCCGAAGCGACGCAGAATTTTCTGAACGCGATGCAGAATTATCCGCTGCTCAAAGGCGTCCAGACCAACCTCTACAAGTGCTTCCTGCCGCAGGCGTGGCTGATCGGCAACGCGGGGGCGGTGGCTGGGTTCCTGCACCCGGAAGGCATTTACGACGATCCGAAAGGGGGATTGTTCCGTGCAGCGATTTATCCCCGGTTGCGGGCGCATTTCCATTTTCACAATGAAACCGGGCTATTTGGCGATGTTCATCACGCCACCCAGTTCAGCATCAACCTTTACGGCAATCCGGCTGACCCACCGCGCTTCAACCACCTCGCCAACCTGTTCGCGCCCGCCACCGTGGACGCCTGCCATGCCCATGACGGGAATGGCCCTGTTCCGGGGATCAAAACCGATGAAGGCGACTGGAATGTTCGCGGGCATCAAAGCCGCATCATCCCGGTGGACACAGAAGCGCTCGCCACTTTCGCCAAGCTCTACGACGAACCGGGGACACCGGCTTTGCAAGCTCGATTACCGGCATTGCATTCGCGGGAACTGCTGGGCGTACTGGAGAAATTCGCAGCTTATCCCAAACGACTCGGCGATCTGGCGGGCGAGTATTTCTCGACAGTAATGTTTGACGAAACCTACACCCAACGCGATGGCACCATCAAACGCGACACCCAGTTTCCCGCCACTGCTGCTGAATGGGTGCTTTCCGGACCGCATTTCTTCGTGAGCAATCCGTTCTACAAGACGCCGCGCCGCGAATGCACCCAGAACAGCCATTACGACGTACTGGATCTGACCGAACTGCCTGACGATTATCTGCCGCGCACCAACTATGTGCCCGCTTGCGATGCGGATGAATATCGGCGGCGAACGCCGAAAGTGCCGTGGATTGAGGAAGGGGAGACAGTAGCAAAGCCGGTGACGGGGTATTTCCGCCATATCAACCGAGAGATGATTGGCCCTTCGGCTGAGCGTACCTTAATCGCCCAAATCGCTGCACCAAATCTCGGTTATATCAACACTTGCATTGGCACCGCATTCCGCAATACAGCGGCGTTGCTCGACTATCACGCCATGGCGCTCTCGCTGCCGGTGGATTACCGAGTCAAGAGCACCGGCATGGGCCACGCCAACAAATCGCTGATCGACCAGTTACCGACTCTGCATGGCGAGACACCCAATCCATTGCAGTGTGCGCTATGGTTGCGGGCGTTGGCGCTCAACTGCCTCACCACCCACTACGCCCCCCTCTGGCGCGAAACCTTCCGCCCCGACTTCACCCGCGACGCCTGGACCCAAACCGACCCGCGCCTGCCCGCCGATTTCTTCGCCAGGCTCGGCCCGGACTGGCATCGCGACTGCGCCCTGCGCACCGACTACGCCCGCCGCCAGGCGCTGGTCGAAATTGACGTACTCGCCGCCCAGGCGCTCGGCCTGACGCTGGAGGAACTGCTGACCCTCTACCGAGTGCAGTTCCCGGTGATGCGTCAGTACGAACAGGACACCTGGTATGACGCCGCCGGGAGGATCGTCTTCACCGCCAGCAAGGGACTGATCGGGGTCGGTCTGTCGCGCCGGGCCAACAGGAACGACGCCCCCGGTACGCTGGTCCATCCCGATGGTCGCCGCGAATCCAAACCGCTCGGCTGGGAAGACGTGCGCGAGTTGCCGGCGGGCTGGATCATCGAACGCGAGATTGAGGACGACACCCGGCCTGGCGGCCCGATTCGCCGCACCATTCGCTACGTCGCCCCCTTCGACCGCTGCGCCCGCGAGGACGACTACGCCCGGGCGTGGGCGGCATTTGCCAGGTGGATAGCGTCATAACGGCTACCCCCGAAGTAACCATTCAGTCCCCCCCTTTGGCAAAGGGGGGTTAGGGGGGATTTTGGCTCCGGCGCCCGTGCGAAATCCCCCCGGCCCCCCTTTGAAAAAGGGGGGGAAGTGAACGCTTATTCTTGGAATGGAGGCAATCACCATGCTACACATTGAAGCTGAATTGGACCCGATACACGCCGAACGGCTGACGCGACTGCAAGTACGATTGCGGAAACCTCTACCTGACGTACTGGCAAATCTGATTGACCTGGGACTGGCGAAACTGGATCAGCCGGTCTCGATCACGCCCTCGGTGTGGGAAGCCCGCGAGCATTTCGAGCGGGAACAGGGCCGGTTGACCGAAGAATTCGACTTGCCGCCGCGTGAGATCGCCGAGAGCACCTGGCGCAATCCTCTGGATCAATGACCATGGCGCTGGCCTACCTGCTGGACACCTCGATCTATTCGCAACCGCTCAAGCCCACGCCCAATGCCAATGTCGTCGCCCGCTGGAAAACGCTGGGCGATGGCCCCCTGGCGATTTCGGTGATCACGGAAGCGGAACTGCGCTATGGGTTGGCGCTCAAGGGTTCGGCCAAGCTGGATGCGGCGTATGCAGCCCTGTTAAAGGGCCGATTCCCGGTGCTGCCGGTGGATCAGGTGGTAGGGGACGTATTCGCCGAGATGAAAGCCACCCAGCAACGGGCCGGCAAACCGGTCGCCGATCTCGATTTGCTGATTGCCGCCACCGCGCGAACGCATGGACTAATCGTCGCCACCCTCAATATTCGTCACTTTACCTTGATCGCGGATCTCGTCGTCGAGGACTGGAGCCTGTCCGAACTTCCCCCCGACGATCAACCGCGCCCCAGCCCATGATCCCCAGCCTCGTCGCCCAGGAAATCACCGAAGGTCTGCGCCAGTACCTGATCACCGGCTTCGAGCCGGCCAATCCCACCTTCCGGGGCATCGTCCGCGCCTTCCTCGACCAGCCCGGCAGCCTCTACAAAGGCCCCTACCTGTCGCTCGGCCTGCCGTTCCGCCCCGGCCCTGACACCCGAAACCACTTTCCCGGCTTCCGAACCGCTAAACCGCCGTATCGTCATCAGGAACGCGCCTGGCGGCGGCTGGACAGCGCCGGAACGCCGGCCTCGACCCTGGTGGCCACCGGCACCGGCTCCGGTAAGACCGAATGTTTTATGTATCCGCTGCTCGACCACTGCTGGCGCGAACAGCAGGCCGGGCGCCGGCGCGGCATCAAGGCGCTGGTGATCTACCCGATGAACGCCCTGGGCAGCGACCAGGCCCGCCGCTTCGCCCAAACCCTCCACGCCAGTCCCGGCCTGCGCGACCGGATTCGGGTGGGCCTGTATATCGGGCAGGGCGACGGCGGCGCGCCGGGCGCGGCGGCGATGACCGCTACGAGCGTCATCACCGCCAAGGAGGCGATGCGCCGCGATCCACCCGACATCCTGCTCACCAACTACAAGATGCTCGACTACCTGCTCATTCGGCCCCGCGACCGCGTGCTCTGGCGCGACAACGGCCCGGATACGCTGCGTTATCTGGTAGTCGACGAACTGCACACTTTCGACGGTGCGCAGGGCACCGATCTGGCCCTGCTGATCCGCCGCCTCAAGGCCCGGCTCAAGACGCCGCCCGGCCATCTGCTGTGCGTCGGCACCTCCGCCACCCTCGGCGACGCCGATCAGGCCGCCGGCCTGCTGAGCTACGCCCGGGAAATCTTCGGCGAACCCTTTGCCGACGACGCGGTGATCGGCGAGGAGCGGCTGACCATGAGCGAATTCCTGGCCGGGGCCTTGATCGAGCATCAACTGGCGCCGGTCCCCGATCTGGAACGCCAGCTCGATCCCCGCGCCTACCCCGACCTCGAAACCGCCATCGCCGCCTGGCATCGGCTATTTTTCCCCGACGCCCCTCCGGCCCGGCCGAACGCACCCGACTGGCGCCAACAGTTGGGACAGCAACTCAAGGGCCAACTCCAGTTCAACAACCTGTTGCGGCTGCTCGACCCGCCGTTGCGCCCGATGGCGGACCTGATCCACGAACTGCCGCGCTTCCTGCCCGGCCCGGCCAAAGCCTGTCCAGGGCCGGTGTTGGATGCCCTGCTGGCGCTGGTGGCCTGGGCGCGGGAGCCGTCCGGGCAGAAGCAGGAACCGGACCTGGCGGCGCGACCGTTCATGCCCCTGCGCCTGCAACTGTGGCTGCGGGAACAGCGGCGGATGGTGGTGTGCCTCACCGCCGATCCGGCGCAACGCGGCCTGGTCGCCGCCGACGATCTGCCCGAGGGCACGGAATCGCTTTACCTGCCGCTGGCGCAATGCAGCGACTGCCTGACCTCGGCCTGGCTGGCTCGCCTGCCGCCTGGCGACCGCTGCCTCGACCACAACCTCCAGAACATCTACGATGCGTTCTTCAGCCGCCGCCCCGAATTGGCGCTGCTCTATCCCGAAGACGACGTTCGCGCCACCGGCGCCCACGGCGAAATCACCCGGGCCTGTGGCCATTGCGGCCAGTTACAGCCCGCCCAGGATCGTTGCCGGAGTTGTGGCGGCGGCGATCTCGTACCGGTATTTCTGCCGCATACCACCCAAACGACCACCTGGAAAGGCAAGACCAGGGTCGAATCCGAACACCGCTGCCCGGTCTGCGGCGCGGAGGATTCGCTGCTGCTGTTCGGCGCCCGCGCCACCTCGTTGTCCGCCGTGGCGATCCAGCATTTGTGGGCCTCGGCGGCCAACGACCACCGCAAACTGATTGCGTTCTCCGATTCGGTCCAGGATGCCGCCCACCGGGCCGGCTTCTTTGCCGCCCGCACCTATGCCAGCAACGTCCGCGCCGCCATCGTCCAGGCGCTCGCGGCTTGGCCGGCGCCATCGGCGCCCTGGCCCGATTTCCTCGCTGGCCTGCCGGGTTACTGGCTCGGCTCGCCTCTCCCCGTGGAAGGCGAACCGAACGCCCTCACCCCCAACCCCTCTCCCACGGGGAGAGGGGGGTTTATGACCCCGGAACAGTTCGTGGTCGAGTTCATCGGCCCGAACATGACCTGGTTGTCCGAATATGAGGACCTCTTGCGGACCGGCTCGCTGCGGAGCGACTGGTTGCGGGAGGCTGTCGCCAAACGGTTGCAATGGGAGGCCCTGGCCGAGTTCGGCTACCTCGCCCGGCGCGGCCGCTCCCTGGAAACGGTTGGCAGTGCGGCGCTGGGCATCCAGCCGGAGCGGGTGGCGGAGGCCATCGCGCGCCTTGGCCCGGCACTGCGCGAAGGGCTGGGCTTGCGCGATCTCGCCGAAGACAACCTGCGGGTCTTCGTCTGGGGCTTCCTGCTGCACCTGAAACGGCGGGGCGCGATGGCTCATGACTTCCTGCGCGCCTACATCGAGCAGGGCGGCCGGACCTACATCCTGCGCAACCTGCCCTTTCTGCCCAATTTCGGTCCGCATACCCCCCGCCCGGTGTTCTTTACCCTGACCCGACGTCACCCGGAATTCGACACGGTCGAGCGATCCAACCGGATCACCTGGTACCAACAATGGGTCCGCAAGGCGCTGGCCCCCGACATGCTATTGCCAGTGGGCATCGACGCTGAGATTTACCGGGCGGCAGGCGCGGCGCTGACCGCCGCCGAAATCCTGGAGACCTTCGACAGCCGGGACGGGCCGGTACTGGCGCTCAAACCGGCGGCGCTGTTCGTCGCTACCTCGGTGACGCGCTTGACCACCGGCGATGGTGCTTCGACCCTGGTCGTTCCCACCCGCCTCGTTCCGCACCTGACCGGCCTGCCCGCCCTCGATCTGGCCGCGCCCGGCGCCTATGAGCCCCACGAAGCGCCCGAGCACTGGCTGGCCCCTCTGTATCGGAACGCCGTCCTGCGCCGGGTCATCGCCGCCGAACACACCAGCCTGCTGGAACGGCAGGAGCGCGAGGCGCTGGAAGGGCGGTTCAAAGCCGAACCCAGCGCGCCGGGCGATGCGAATCTGTTGTCGGCCACCCCCACCCTGGAGATGGGCGTGGACATCGGCGGCCTGTCGGCGGTGCTGCTCTGCTCGGTGCCGCCTGCCCAGGCCAACTACCTGCAACGGGTCGGGCGGGCCGGCCGGCGCGACGGCAACGCATTGACCCTGACCGTGGCGGCGGGGCGCCCGCACGATCTCTACTTCTACGCCCGCCCCGAAGACATGATGAGCGGCCCGTTACAGCCGCCCGGCGTCTTCCTCAACGCCTCATCGGTGTTGTTTCGCCAGTTGACCGCGTTTTGCCTGGATCACTGGGTCGCGACCGGCATCGATCAGGCCGCGTTGCCGGTGAAGCTCGGTCCGGTGCTCGATGCGGTCGAACGCTACGAGCCAGCCCGGTTTCCCTACAACTTCATCGCCTTCGTCAAGGACCACGGCCAGACCCTGTTCGCCGACTTTTGCGCGCTGCTGGAACCGTCCCTGGCCGAGCGCCCGCGCGAGGCGCTGGCGGATTTCCTGTTCGGTGGCGATGAGACCGACAGCCTGCGGGTACGCCTGGTAAAGCGGTTGCAGGCTGCCGCCGAGACGCGCGCGATCCTGGCCGGGCGCGCACGCACGCTCAGGAACGAAATCGACAAGCTCAGGCGCGCGCCCCAGGACGAGGCGACCGCCAACCAGATCGAGACCGCGCGCCGGGAACGCGAAGCCCTGCTGGCGATCAACCGCCAGACCAACGGTCGTGATCTGCTCGGCTTCCTGACCGACGAGGGATTGATTCCCAACTATGCCTTCCCCGAGGAAGGGGTCACCCTGCACTCGGTGCTCTGGCGCAAGCGCCGGGAACCCGTGGACGGCGAATCACCGTATGAGCACTGGGTGCTGGAATACGGCCGGCCCGCCGCCGCCGCCATCAGCGAACTGGCCCCGCTCAACTGTTTTTTTGCCGGCGGGCGCCGGGTGCAGGTCGATCAGATCGACCTCACCCTGTCCCCCATCGAAACCTGGCGGCTGTGCCCGACGTGCAGCCACGCCGAACCCCTCGGTCCGGGCGATACCCACCCCGTCTGCCCGCGTTGCGGCGATCCGCGCTGGGCCGATGTCGGCCAAAAGCATGCGCTGGTGCGTTTGCGTCACGTGCGGGCCACCACCGAGGATTCCCGTAGCCGCATCGACGATAGCAGCGATGACCGCGACCCGCAGTTTTACCAGCGGCAGATGCTGCCGGATTTTCACCGGGACGATGTCGAATTGGCCTGGCGCATTGCCTCGGACGCCCTGCCGTTCGGGTTCGAATTCATCCGCAAGGTCATCTTCCGTGACGTGAACTTCGGGAGTTTCTCCGCCGTCGGCGATACCAGTTGGGTGGCGGGCCGGGAAGCGGTGCGGCGGGGCTTTCAGCTCTGCCGGCACTGCGGCAAGGTCCAGGTTCCGTTCGCCGGCCACGCCGAACCGGGCCAGAACACCCAGGTTCATGCCTATGATTGCCCAGAACGGGACCGGCAGAACCCGGACGCCCTGATCGACTGCCTGTACCTGTATCGCGAATTTCAATCGGAGGCGCTGCGCATCCTGTTGCCGGTGACCCGGACCGAAACCGACAGCCGGGTGACGCCCTCCCTGGCGGCGGCGATTCGTCTGGGACTGAAACTGCGGTTTGGCGGCAAGATCGATCACCTGGACCTGCGGGTCTACGAGGAACCGGATCGGGCCGCGGGCGTGACCCGTCGTTACCTGTTGCTCTACGACACCGTGCCGGGCGGCACCGGCTACCTGCACGAGTTGCTGCGCGATAAGGACCGGCTGTTCGAGGTCTTTCAACTGGCCCGTGACCGGATGGCCGCCTGCGACTGCCGGCAGGACGCCACTCTGGATGGCTGCTACCGCTGCCTGTTCGCCTATCGGCTGGGCGCCAGCATCGCCGCGACCTCGCGCGACACCGCCATCACCCTGCTGAGCGAAATTCTCGACGCCCGGGATCAGCTCGAACCGGTCGAGACGCTCTCGGATATCCTGATCAACCCTGTTTTCGACTCGGTGCTGGAGGCCCGGCTGATCGAGGCGTTCAAACGGCGGGCGCGGTTCGATCCCGGGGTGTGCATCCAGCAGGAGGTGGTGCGCGGCAAGCCGGGCTATTACCTGCGGGTCGGCGAGTACGAATACACGGTGGAGCCGCAGGCGCTGCTGGGACCCGGCGACGGGGTGACGGTCGCCTCCAAACCGGATTTCCTGATCCGGCCGGCTCGCGCCGCGCAACCCGGATTGCCGATGGCGGTCTTCGCCGATGGTTTTGAATACCACAAGCACACCCTGCCCGATGATACCCTCAAGCGGCTGGCGCTGATCCAGAGCGGCCGGTTCTGGGTCTGGTCGCTGACCTGGCACGATATTGAAGAGGCGCTGGCCCATCAGCCGGGTAGCCTGCGGCCCTTGCCGCCGGCCAGTGGCGGGTTCGAGCCTCAAGCGCGGAGGGTGGCGGAGAAGCTCGGCGTCGAGGATTGGTTGCCGCGGCTGGTGGAATCGCCCTTCACCCAATTGCTTGAATGGCTGCGCCAGCCGGATGCGGCGCGCTGGAGCGGGGCGGTATTCACCCGCGCGCTGGCCTGGGCCAAACCGCTCGGCGATGCTACCGCCCTGGCAACGATACGTGACTGGTGCGTTGCGCGAGCGCCTGGCCCGCTGCGCGACTGGCTTGATCCCGGGGAAACAGCGTTGGGCGGCGAGGTCCAGCTCGGTGAGCCGGAGCCCGCGCTGGCGCTGAAGTGGCTGTTGCCCGCGACCGCCCTCAAAACGCCGCTGCGCCCGACTGCGCTGCTGGCGCTGCTGTGGCTCGACCCCGCCGCCCTGGCCGACGAAGCCGCCCTGCGCCTGGCCTGGCGGCGGTTTCTGGCGGCCGCCAATCTCTTGCAATTCCTGCCCGCCGCGCCGGCGCTGATCGCGGAAGGCGTTGCCGCCGGCCTCTACGAGCAAGCCGGCTGGCAACGCCTCACCCAGGGCGATCACGACGCGCCTCACCCGGATTCCAGCGAATGGCAAGCCGCTCTCGCCGAGGCGGTCTCGGAAGCGGTTGACGGACTCCGGCGGTTAATGGCGCAAGGCATTCCCGCGCCGGTGGTCGGCTATGAGTGGACAGGAACGGGGGGAGCCATTGGCGCGGAAGCGGAATTGGCCTGGGCGGGAGCGCGCCTGGCGATCCTGCGCGCCGATCAGGCGGAACAGGCGCCGGCCTGGCAGGCCATCGGCTGGACCGTATTTCCCCTGGTGGAAGACTGGGCAGCAGCCGTTCTGACAACATTCGGGAGGTCCTGAAGCATGGGACAAATAGCCAGAGTAGCCATATCCAACGATTTCCTCGGGGCGTTTGCCCGGCTGCCGCAGGGGGTTCAGAGCAAGGTTTCCAAGTTTCTGACCAACTTCCAGCGCGACCCGACTGCAACCGGGATCCACTACGAGCGGATCACCGGCGCCCGCGATCCGCATCTGCGCTCGGTACGCATTGACGAGGCCTGGCGCGGGATCGTCCTCAAACCCGAGCAGGGCAACGTCTTCCTGTTGCTCTGGGTCGACCGCCACGATGACGCCTATGCCTGGGCCAGCCGTCACCGTTGCGCGATCAACGCCGCGACCGGCGCCATCCAGGTCTTCGAGACGGTCGCGGTCGAGGAGGTCGAAGCCGCGCCCGCCCCACGCGCTACGCCGCCCGCGCCCGCGCTGTTTGCTCACCTCCCCGATCTGGAACTGACCCTGCTGGGCGTGCCGGCGGAACTGCTGCCCGCGGTGCGCCAGCTTCGCAGCGAAGAGGCGCTGGACGCGCTCCAGCCGAGCCTGCCGGCTGAGGCCTACGAAGGCTTGTTCCTGGTGGCTGCCGGTGAATCGGTCGAGCAGATTCTGGCCGAGCGCGAGGCCGCCCGGCGCCCTGCTGTCGATACCGCTGATTTCGCTGCGGCGCTGAACAGCGCCGACAGCCAGGCCCGCTTTGTAGTGGTCGAAAATGAAACCGAACTGGCCGCGGTGCTCAATGCCTCGCTGGCGCAATGGCGGGTGTTTCTGCACCCTTCGCAGCGCCGCCTGGTGGAGGGCATCAAGTCAGGTCCGGTCCGGGTGCTCGGCGGCGCCGGCACCGGCAAGACCGTCGTGGCCATGCACCGTGCCAAGTGGTTGGCGGAGCACGCGCTGTCTGACAACCAAAAGGTCCTGTTCACCACCTTCACCCGCAACCTGGCGGTGGACATTCAGGCCAATCTGAGCGAACTGTGTTCGCCCCGGACCCTGGCGCGCATCGACGTCATCCATCTCGACGCCTGGGTCCGTCGCTTTCTCCGCCAGCGCCATTACGAATACGACATCGTCTGGGATTACGACGAGCCGCTTTGGGAACTCGCCATGGCGCTGAAACCGGCGGAGGTGAAGGTACCCGCCCGGTTCTATCGCGAGGAATGGCAGCGCATCGTCCAGCCCCAGGGCATTGAAACGCTGGAGGACTACCAGCGGGCATCGCGGGTGGGGCGCGGTACGACGCTCGGGCGGGCGGACCGTATCAAGGTCTGGCCGGTATTCGAGGAATACCGCAGTCGGATGATCCAGGCCCGCAAGAAGGAAGTCGAAGACGCCTACCGCGATGCCGCCCACCTGATCGCCGAGAATCGGACGGGACTCCTGTATGCGGCGGTGATTGTGGACGAGGCGCAGGACATGGGGCCGCAAGCCTTCCGCCTGCTGCGCGCCCTGGCGCCGGCCGGGCCGAACGACCTGTTTATCGTCGGCGATGGCCATCAGCGCATCTACAACCGCAACCGGGTCGTGCTGGCGAAGTGTGGCATCGACATCCGGGGCCGCTCACGCCAGTTGCGCATCAACTACCGCACCACCGAGGAAATCCGGCGAACGGCGGTGGCGCTGCTGGAAGGGTACACGGTGGATGACCTGGACGGCGGCACGGACAACCAGCGCGGCTATAAGTCCCTGACCCATGGCCAGCCGCCCCGCCACGTCCCTTGCGCATCGGCCGACGAACAGGCCGACCAGATCGCCCGGCGGATTCGCGAGGCGCTGGATCAGCAGGTGCCAGTCTCAGCGATTTGCATCGTGGCGCGGACTCATGCCGAACTGGACGATCTCGACCGCCGGTTGCGGGCGCGGGGTGTCGCCAGCCAGCGGATTCGCACCGACGAGGCCGAGGCCCGCGCAACGGATGCGGTGCGCCTAGCCACCCTGCACCGCGTCAAGGGTCTGGAGTTCGAGATCGTCGTGGCGGCCAGCGTCAACGATGACCTGGTGCCCCTGCCAGCCGCGCTGGATACCATGGACGCCGTGGAACGAGCCACCAGCGAACTGGAAGAGCGTTCCCTGCTGTACGTGGCGCTGACCCGGGCGCGCCAACAGGCCTACTTGTTCAGTTATGGCCAACCCAGCCGTTTTCTGGGTGATGCCCTGAGCAATACGAGTTCCCTGGCTCCAGAGCAACCGCCAAACCCGCCGACCTGAACCTCTTAAATCCATCTGTCTGCCAGGATACAACCCCTTGGGTTATCCTGACTCCAGTGGCCGCGGCGACTCGGCGGGGGGTGG
>WBUJ01000087.1 GCA_008933795.1 Candidatus Contendibacter sp.
ACGCAGCATGGCGCCCATTCCGATGACCTCCTTCAATCGTCGCACCGTTCTCGGCAAAGACCACCCGATGCGCGGGCGCGTTCCCCGTCTCACGGTTTCACGGCCCGGACAACGGCGGCGGTTATAATGGTGATATCCCTCACCATCGGGAACAACCATGCGCGTTTATCTGCTGTCCACGGCGGTCGCGCCGCTGGGTTCCGGGCTGGGCGGCGGGGTGGAACACATGGTCATCACCGCCGCCCGTCAGCTTCACGCCCTCGGTTACCTCACGCAGGTGATCGCGCCCGCCGGTTCCGTGGCCAACGTACCGGAGCTGCTGACCCTGCCCGGCCGGCTGGCGCCCACCGCCGTGATCTCCGCCTACGACGCGCCGCCGCCGCTCGAAGCCGACACCTTCCTGGTCGCGGCGCTGCGCTGGCTGGCGGAACGGGCCCGCCCCGAAGACGCTATCTTGAACTTTTCCTACGACTGGCTGCCGCTGTTCGCCAGCGATTTCCTGCCCTGCCCGCTCGGCTCGCTGGTCAGCATGGGCGACCTGAACCGCTCGCTGTCTTCGGAAATCCGCCGGATCGCCGCCCACCATCCCCAGCGGCTCGCCTTTTTGAGCGCCACCCAAGCCGCCAGTTTCGGCTTGACCGGTCCGGTTCGACTGATTCCCCCGGGTCTGGACCTTGAGCAATACCGCTACAACGCCCATCCCCGGCGATCGTTCTGCTGGCTGGGACGGATCGCGCCGGAAAAGGGACTGGAAGACGCATTCGCGTTCGCCACCCAGTCCGGTCTTGCGGTGACGGTGTTTGGCGTCATGCAGAATTCGGCCTACTGGGACGAACTGGAGCAACGCTACCCCGTCGCGCCCATCGAGTATGGCGGTTTCCTGCACCTGCCGGCGCTGGCCGAGGCCGTAGGGGAATTTTGCGCGCTGCTGATGACGCCGAAATGGGTGGAAGCCTTTGGCATCGCCGGCATTGAGGCGCTGGCCTGCGGCACGCCGGTCATCGCCTACCGATGTGGCGGAGTCAGCGACTACGTGCATGACGGCGGAACTGGCTGGCTGGTCGAGCCTGACGATCTCGCCGGCCTGATCGCGGCGGCGGAACAGATCGGGCAAATCCGCCGGGCCAACTGCCGGGCGCTGGTGGAAAAGCACTACACTGTGGCGCGGTACGGCGCGGCGCTGGCGAACTGGCTACGCGCCCTGGTGGCGGGAATCACGAATTCAACGGGGGCAAGCGCATGACCGGACCCGACGGACAGCGGAGTTGGACCCTCCACATCCGCAAGGACAATCTCAAGTTCTCGGCGGCGCACATGACCGTGTTCCCCGATGGCGGCAAGGAACGCCTGCACGGTCATAACTATCAGGTTCAACTCGATGTGGAACTGGCCGAACTGCCGACCTTGGCGCGGCTGCTTAACTATGAGATCTTCAAACGGGCGCTGCGCAAAGTCTGCGGCGACTGGGACGAAAGGATGCTGATTGCCGGGGACAATCCGTGGCTAGAATGGCTACCCGGCGCGGACAGCGAATGTGCGTTCCGATTGTGCGGCAAGCGTTACGTGCTGCCCGCCGACGAGGTCGTCGTGCTGGCGACCGACAATATCACTACCGAAAATCTGGCCCGACTGTTGTTCGAGCGGTTCTGGGCGGAACTGACCTGCGATCCGGCCCTGCCCTGGCGGGAATGCATCAAGAAAGTCCAGCTGCGCATCGACGAGTCGCGCGGTCAGGGCGCCACCTACGACATTCACTTTGCCTGAACCAGGTTCCGGACATGACCTTTACGACCCGATGGTGGGTCGCCCTTTCTTCCTGGATTCTCCAGCAACTCCAAGGTTTCACCATGCCGGTTCGACAGCGCTATAACCTCGGTTTTACGGCGGCCTCTCTCCGCCTGGAGTTGGCGCGGATTGTTGCCGAAGCTTATGCAGCGACGGGCGATTGGGAAGCCGCCAGGGAACACGTTCTGACCCACAACGCCCTCCAGGCCCGCTCCGCCAGCAGCGCGATCCGAATGGAGCGGGAGTTGCACCAGCGCTTGCGGACGCTGACCGACGAACAGCCTTGCCGATAAATGGTCGGCTCCCGGCAATCAATTGGCCTTTCCCGATCCCGAATTGCGCTGCTGGCTCAATGCACCGTCCTTGGCTGGATCAACCCACCAAGCGTCCAGTTGCACCCCTTGCAGCGGCGTCACCGCCGGATAGGCAAATTTGTCCCAGAAGGCGACACGGTCGTAAGGAATATGCCAGTGCGGGATGACCAGGAAATTCCATTGCAGCGCCCGATCCAGCGCCCGCACCCGGGTCACCAAGCTGGCGCGGTCGGGCGCGGCGACGAGTTGCTCCACCAACTTGTCCACCGCCGGATTCTTCAAACCGACCAGATTGCGGCTGCCTGGCTGATCGGCGGCGGCGCTGCTCCAAAACTCGCGCTGCTCGTTGCCCGGCGATAGCGACTGCCCCCAGACGTTCACCACCACATCGAAATCGAAAGCGCGCAACCGGTTTTCGTACTGGGCCGAATCCACCGACCGCACGCTCATTTCGATGCCCAGCCGCTCCAGGTTGCGGGCGAAGGGCAGCGCAATCCGCTCCCAGGTCGGTTCGGCGATCAGCAGCTCAAAACGGAACGGTTCGCCGGTCTTGGCATTGACCAGCTTGCGGTCGCGGAAGGTCCAGCCGGCGCCCTGCAACCCTTGCAAGGCTTTTTGCAAATTGGCGCGCAATTGGACGTCGTCGTTCGCGACCGGCGGCTCGTAAGCGGTGGTGAATACCTCCGGCGGCAGATCCTTGCGCAGCGGCTCCAACAACGCCAGTTCCTCCGGCGACGGCAAACCCCGGGCCGCCAGTTCCGAGTTGTCGAAATAACTGCGCGTCCGGGTGTACTGGTTGTAGAACAGATTGCGGTTGCTCCACTCGAAATCGAAGGCGTAGCCCAGCGCCTGGCGCACCCGGGCATCCTGAAACAGGGGCCGGCGCAGATTGAAAGCGAACCCCTGCATCCCGGCCGGCATTTGGCGTGAGAAGGTCTCCTTCTTCACCAAACCCTTGGCCAAGGCCGGGAAGTCGTAGCCGGTCGCCCACTGTTTGGCGGAGTTTTCCAAGCGCAGGTCATACGCGCCGGCCTTGAACGCCTCCAGCGCCACGATCACATCGCGGTAGTAGTCGTAGCGCAGCCGGTCGATGTTGTGCAGTCCCCGGTTCACGGGCAAATCCTTGCCCCAGTAGTTCCCGTCGCGCCGATAGACGATGAAACGGCCCGGCTCGAACCGCTCGATCCGGTAGGGACCGCTGCCGACCGGCGCGTCCAGCGTCGTTGCGGCAAAATCGCGATTCTCCCAGTAATTTTTCGACAGCACCGGCATCTGGCCCATGATCAGCGGCAATTCCCGATTCTCACCGGGCGCGAAGGTGAACTTCACCTGCCGCTCGCCCAGCTTCTCGGCCTTGGCGACATTTGCGTAATAGAGTCGATAGAAGGGACTGCCCTTGGCCTTCAGCGTCTCAAAGGAAAACAGCACGTCTTCGGCGATGATCGGACCGCCGTCATGAAACCTGGCCTGTGGACGAATGACGAACGTGGCCGACCCGCGATCCTCGGCCACATCGACGCTCTCGGCGATTAAACCATATTCGCTGAACGGCTCGTCCTTGCCGTCGGTCAGCAGCGTTTCAAATAATTGGCCGATGCCGGCGGCGGCTTCGCCCTTGATATTGAAGGGATTGAAGGTGTCAAAGCCGCCGATGGCGGCAAAGCGCGCCTCGCCGCCCCGGGGAGCATCGGGATTGACATAAGCAAAGTGCTGAAAGTCCGGCCCATACTTCGGCTGGCCGTGCAGGGCGATGCCATGGACCGGAGCGCCCAGCCCGATGGTTGCGGCCAGGAAGCTGATGAGTCCCAGCAGACCAGCAATCAGTCGCCAGGAGAAACGGTTTTTTGCGCGCGCCATGCACTATCCTTTACAGTTCGCGAATTCATTGACCCGCTTAAACGATACCTAAAATGCAAAGGAGTTCATTATGGGCTTTCTCGCCGGCAAACGCGCCCTGATCGTGGGAGTCGCCAGCAACCGTTCCATCGCCTGGGGCATCGCCCAGGCCATGCGCCGGGAAGGCGCCGAACTCGCGTTCACTCATCAAAACGATAAGCTGCAACCCCGGGTCGAGAAGATGGCCGCCGAACTGGGCAGTGCCATCACCCTGCCCTGCGACGTGGAAAGCGACGCCGACATTGCGGCGGTGTTCGAGGGACTCCAGCAACACTGGGACGGGCTGGACATCGTGGTGCATTCGGTGGCCTACGCGCCGCGCGAGGCGCTGGAAGGCGATTTCCTGGAAGGCATCAGCCGCGAGAACTTCCGCGTCGCCCACGACATCAGTTCCTACAGCTTCGCGGCGCTGGCCAAGGCGGCCCGGCCGCTGATGCAGGGCCGGCGGGGCGCGCTGATCACCATGACGTATCTGGGCGGCGCGCGGGTGGTGCCCAACTACAACGTCATGGGTCTGGCCAAGGCCAGCCTGGACGCCAACGTCCGCTATCTGGCGCAGGCGCTGGGGCCGGAAGGCATCCGGGTCAACGCCATTTCCGCCGGGCCGATTCGCACCCTGGCGGCGTCCGGCATCAAGAACTTCCGCAAGATGCTGGATACCTTCGAGCACATCGCCCCGCTGCGCAAGTGCGTCACCATCGAGGAAGTGGGCAACACGGCGGCGTTTCTCTGCTCGGACCTGGCCTCCGGCATCACCGGCGAGATCGTTTACGTGGACGGCGGTTTCAATACCGTCGCGCTGGGGGCGACGGAGTAAATCCCTTCACCTAGGCCCCTTTCCCCCGCGGGGAGAGGGAAGTCAAGGCATTCCCTTTCTCTTCCCGCTTCTACAGCCGGTCGTTATAAGTCACGACCTTGATCCTGGTCCGCACGCTGGCCAGCAGCCTGTCAAATTGATCGTCGCCGTTCCGCTGCGCCAGTTGCTGGGCCAACGCCTTGCGCTCGTTCTCAGCGAGTGCATCCTTTTGGCCGGGCACGACGCGAATCACTGCCAATACCACCTGATCGCCGTTTGCCAGCGCCGTCGTCCCCAACGCCATCTTCCCCGCATCCGGCGGTGGCAACCGGAATGCAACGTCCAGCACCGCAGGGTCCACCGTCGTCGCATTGCGTTCCACCAACCCGGCATTCTTGAACTCGCCGCCGAATTCCGCCGCCAGGGTTTGCGAATGTTCGCCCTTGGCGGCGCGCGTCCTCACGGTTTCGGCATCCTTGGCGATGGCTTCGCGGGCCTTTTGCTCGCGCAACGCTTTAACGACGTCCTCGCGGGACTCCTCTAAAGTTCGCGGCGTTGCGTCCCGGTGCTCCTTGACCCGGATCATCACGATATGACCCGGCTCCAGTTCGAGCGGTTCGCTGTTGACGCCTCGTTTGAGCACGTCTTCGCCAAAGGCGCTCTCCACCACCTTGGAATTAGCGGCGATGCCCTCCCCGCCCTGGCGGCCGAACCAACCGCTTTCCTGAATCGGCGCATTCAACGCCTTAGCCGCTGGCTCCAGGCTGTCGGGGTGCTCGTAACCCAGATTGGCGAGCGTCTGGCCGATTTCGTAAAGGCGGTTTTCGGCTTTCTGCTGGCGAAGTTCCGCGGCCACCGCCTCGCGCACTTCCTCGAACGGTTTCACCTGCGCCGGAGCGATGTTGTCCAGGCGGATGATGTGGAAGCCCGACGGCATCCGTACCGGCTCGCTAACCTCGCCCGCTTTCGACAGGGCGAACAAGGCGCTCTCAAACGCCGGGCTGTCGAACATGCCCTTGCCGATCACCCCCAGTTCACCGCCTTCCAGTTCGCCAGACGAGTCGGCCTTGACCTCCTGCAACGCCTGATCGAAGCTTTTGCCGCCAGAACGGACGCCATCAGCGATTTGTTGCGCCCTGACGCGAGCCTTTTCCACCACGTCTTGACCGGCGTTTGGCGGCAGTTTGACCAGAATATGCGAAGCCGAGCGTTCCTCGGGCCGACCGTACTTGACGATCTGCTCCTGATAGGCCGCCTTCAGTTCGTCCTCGCTGGCGGTGACGCCTTCGGCGATGGTCGCCAGCTTCAGTTCGACAAACCGAAGCCGCACCTGCTCGGGATTGACGAAGCGATCCTTGTTCTTCTCGAAGTACTCCCGAATGGCCCCGTCGTCGAGGGTCGCCCGGGCCGCGTAGCGGGCCAGCGGCAATACCACGTACTGCAATTCCCGCTGCTGCTTGAGCAGGGCGATCCATTGCTCCAGTTCCGTCGGCGTCACCAAGGCCGAGGCCGAAACGCCCTCGCGCAATTGTCCGGTCGCCAGCGATTGCCGCAGTCCTTCCTCGAACGCCGCCGCAGTATAACCCTGATTGCGCAGCAAGCGCTCGTACAGTTCCTTGTCGAAGCCGCCGCTCTGCTGAAACACTGGCAGCGCCAGGATGGCGACGCCCAGTTGCTGGTCGCCGACCCGGAATCCCTGATCGCGCGCGCTCTGGTCCAGCACCCGTTCATCGACCAGTTGCCGCAACACGTCCTGTTTCAGCCGCGGCCCATCCAGTAATGCCGGATCCGTGTTGCCGCCCAGCATGGCCTGCATGCGCTGGCGTTGCTGCTGATAGGCGCGCTGAAACTCCTGGAGCGAAATCTTGCTGTCGCCGACCAAGGCGGCATCCATCGGCCCGCCGCCCTCGAAATAATAATTGATGCCCCACACCGCGAACGGAATGGTCAACAAACCGATGACGATATAGGCGAACCAGCCTTGGGCGTGATCACGGATTTTCTGTAGCAGCATGGCGACGATCCGATTTTGCAGCGGAGTACCGAAAGGGAAAGCGCGGCGAACGCGCATAAAAAAGGGCGTCTGCGCGACACCCCTCGGGTATTTGGCGGAGCGGACGGGGCTCGAACCCGCGACCCCCGGCGTGACAGGCCGGTATTCTAACCATCTGAACTACCGCTCCAAAAATGGCAATCTCGAATCGCTTGGCGCGGTTTGGGACAAGTGGCGGAGCGGACGGGGCTCGAACCCGCGACCCCCGGCGTGACAGGCCGGTATTCTAACCATCTGAACTACCGCTCCGGTACCCGAACCGTGGTGGGTGCTGAGGGGCTTGAACCCCCGACCCTCGCCTTGTAAGGGCGATGCTCTCCCAACTGAGCTAAGCACCCACAAAAAGATTATTTTATGGTATCCCTGAAAGTTTTACCAGCCTTGAACACCGGGGTTTTGCTTGCCTTAAGTTCCATGGGCTGACCAGTCTTGGGGTTGTGACCCGTCCGGGCGGGGCGCTCGCGGATCGAGAAGGTACCAAATCCAGTCAACACCACGGAATCTCCTTTCTCGAGCGCCCCTCGAATCGCATCCAGAACCGCGGTCACGGCTTTACCCGCAGCGACTTTGGACAGATCGGTTGCCTGAGCAACGGCATCGACGAGTTCGGTTTTATTCATGAGGCTATTCCCGTGCGGTGTTGTGTAGGTTATTGGGTTTTCAAAGTTACGCGCGCGACGCGCGACAACCCGGGCCCCGAAGGAACGAAAGCATTTTTGATCTTATATCAGGGCGTTCAAAGCAGTGTCAATTGGCTACCGAATCCATCTCCTAGTGGGCGCGCACACCGTCCAGGACACCGCCGGTTTTCGTGGCGGATTCCGATATCGCCGCCGGTTCGCTCCGTTCCGCCGTATCCTGTACCTTGGGCGCCGGTTGTGTTTGCAGAGCGATCTCCAACACCTGATCGATCCAGCGCACCGGCCGCACCTCCAGCTTAGCCAGGATATTTTCCGGGATTTCCGTCAAATCCTTGCGATTTTCCTCGGGGATCACCACCGTTGCGATAGTGCCCCGGTGGGCGGCCAGCAGCTTTTCCTTGAGGCCACCGATCGGCAACACCTCGCCGCGCAAGGTAATCTCGCCAGTCATGGCGACGCTGGCCCGCACCGGAATCCGGGTCAGGGCCGAGACCAGGGCCGTGCACATGCCGATGCCGGCGCTGGGGCCATCCTTCGGGGTGGCGCCTTCAGGAACGTGAATGTGCAGATCGTATTTCTGATGAAACTCCGGATCGATGCCCAGCATTTCGGCGCGACTACGCACCACGGTCATCGCCGCCTGGATGGATTCCCGCATCACCTCGCCCAACTGGCCGGTATGGGTCAGCTTACCCTTGCCGGGCACTAGCGCGGCCTCGATGCTAAGCAGTTCGCCCCCCACTTCGGTCCAGGCCAAGCCGGTCACCTGACCAATCTGGTCCTGTTCCTCGGCCAAACCGTAGCGGAAACGATGCACGCCCACATATTTCTCCAACAGGTCAGGAACGACGACTGTCTTGTGATCGGTGGGACGCAGGGTGATTTCCTTGACGACCTTGCGGCAGATTTTGGCGATCTCACGCTCCAGATTGCGCACCCCGGCTTCGCGGGTATAAAAGCGGATGAGGTCGCGGATGGAATCCTGGGCGATCTCCAGTTCGTCCTCCTTCAGGCCATTATTGGCGATCTGCTTGGGAACCAGATAACGCAACGCGATGTTCAGTTTCTCGTCCTCGGTATAACCCGGGATGCGAATCACCTCCATGCGATCCAGCAACGGCGGTGGAATGTTGAGCGAGTTGGCGGTCGCCACGAACATCACGTCCGACAAGTCGAAATCCACTTCCAGATAATGATCGTTGAACGTGTTGTTCTGCTCGGGGTCCAGCACTTCCAGCAGGGCCGACGAGGGATCGCCGCGGAAATCCATCGACATCTTGTCGATTTCGTCGAACAGGAACAGTGGATTGCGCACGCCGGCCTTGGCCAGATTCTGAATGATCTTGCCAGGCAGCGAGCCGATATAGGTGCGGCGGTGGCCGCGAATCTCTGCTTCGTCGCGCACCCCGCCCAGCGACATCCGCGCGAACTTGCGGTTGGTGGCGCGGGCGATAGAGCGTCCCAGCGAGGTTTTGCCCACGCCCGGCGGCCCGACCAAGCACAGGATCGGCCCCTTGAGCTTGCGCGCCCGTTGTTGCACGGCGAGATATTCGAGAATCCGTTCCTTGACCTTTTCCAACCCGTAGTGATCAGCTTCCAGAATCGCCTCGGCCGCGGCCAGATCCTGATGGACTTTGGTGCGTTTGCGCCAGGGAACGCTGACCAGCCAGTCGATGTAGTTACGCACCACCGTGGCCTCAGCCGACATCGGCGACATCATCTTCAGTTTGTTCAGTTCCGCCTGGGCCTTGGTTTTAGCCTCCTTGGGCATCCCCGCCTTCTCGATGCGCTGGCCCAGTTCCTCGATTTCGTTGGGCGCGTCCTCCAGATCGCCAAGCTCCTTTTGAATCGCCTTCATCTGCTCGTTCAAATAATATTCGCGCTGGCTCTTTTCCATCTGTTGCTTGACGCGACCGCGGATGCGTTTCTCGACCTGAAGGATGTCGATCTCGCCTTCCACCAGGGCCAGCAGATGTTCAAGACGCTCGGGCAGATCCTGGATTTCCAGAATTTTCTGCTTCTCGTCGAGCTTGAGCGTCATGTGCGCGGCGATGGTATCGGCCAGCCGGTTGGGGTCGTCGATGCCGGCGACCGAACTCAGCACCTCGCCCGGAATCTTCTTGTTCAGCTTGACGTACTGGTCGAAGGTATTCAGCAGCGAGCGCATCAGCCCCTGCATTTCCTGGGACGCCTTCTCGTCCGACGGCGCTTCCAGCGCCGACACCTCGGCGATGAAACAGGACCGGGTTTCGGTGAAACGGTGGATGTAGACCCGCTGGCAGCCCTCGACCAGTACCTTGACCGTGCCATCCGGCAGCCGCAGCAGTTGCAGCACGTTCGACAGGGTGCCAATGGCGTACAGATCGCTGGTTCGCGGGTCGTCCACCTCGGCGCCGCGCTGCGCGACCAGGACGATGCGCTTGTGCTGTTGCATCGCCAGGTCGAGCGCGTGGATGGATTTCTCCCGGCCGACGAACAGCGGGATGACCATGTGCGGATAGACGACCACGTCGCGGAGCGGCAAAACCGGCATTGGCGCATGACCGGGCAAACTGTCGAACAAGGTTTCGCTACGCTTCATGGGGCAGGTTCTCCGCGGGCAACCCGAGCAATCGAATGGGCGACGGCGTTATCGCCTGGAATGGCAAGACCAACGCGCATCTTTCTTTCCAGCCTCCGGAGCCCGAGACCGCGACGCCGGCGGTTGGGTCGACGGTCACTCGTGCGCGGCGGCGCGGCGCTCGATGTTCTCGTAGATGAAGTATGGCTTGGCGTGACCGCTCACCACGGAATCATCCACCACCACCTTGCGGACGTTCTGCAAGCTCGGCAAATCGTACATGGTGTCCAGCAGGATGTGCTCCAGAATGGTTCGTAGACCCCGCGCGCCGGTCTTGCGTTCCATCGCTCGGCGCGCGACCGCTCGCAAGGCGTCCTCGCGAAACTCCAGTTCGCTGCCTTCCATCTCGAACAGCTTCCTGAACTGCTTGGCGATGGCGTTTTTGGGTTCGGTCAGAATCCGCACCAGGGCGTGCTCGTCCAATTCGGTCAAGGTCGCCACCACCGGCAAGCGGCCGACGAATTCCGGGATCAGGCCATACTTGATCAGATCCTCCGGCTCGACCTCCATCAGCACCTCGCCAAGGTTCTTGCCCTGGTCCTTGCTTTTGACGTCCGCCGAGAAACCGATGCCGCCCTTCTCGGAGCGACTGCGGATGACCTTGTCCAGCCCGGCGAACGCGCCGCCGCAGATGAACAGGATATTGGAGGTATCCACCTGCAGGAATTCCTGCTGCGGATGCTTGCGCCCGCCCTGTGGCGGCACCGAGGCGATGGTGCCCTCGATCAGCTTCAGCAATGCCTGCTGCACGCCTTCGCCCGACACGTCGCGGGTGATCGAAGGATTGTCGGACTTGCGCGAAATCTTGTCGATCTCGTCGATGTAGACAATGCCGGTCTGCGCCTTCTCGACATCGTACTCGCACTTCTGCAACAACTTCTGGATGATGTTCTCCACGTCCTCGCCGACGTAGCCGGCCTCGGTCAGGGTCGTGGCGTCGGCGATGGTGAACGGCACGTTCAGCAAACGGGCCAAGGTCTCGGCCAGCAGGGTCTTGCCCGAACCGGTAGGTCCGATCAACAGGATGTTGCTCTTGGCGACCTCGATCTCGGCCTCCTTGGCACGACCGGCGCGTTGTAGTTCCAATCGCTTGAAATGGTTGTAGACCGCCACCGAAAGGACTTTCTTGGCGCGCTCCTGACCGATCACGTACTCGTCGAGGACCTGGTTGATGTCGTGCGGCTTGGGCAGCTTGCTGGCGGCGGCGGGGGCGCTCTCCTCCATCTCCTCGCGGATGATGTCGTTGCACAGTTCGACGCATTCATCGCAAATAAACACGTTCGGCCCGGCGATCAGCTTGCGCACCTCGTGCTGGCTCTTGCCACAAAAGGAGCAATACAACAGCTTGTCGTCGTCGCTCCGGTCACTTCGGTCTCTGCTCATAATGCCATCCTCGTCATCGCGCGGTCGGTGGAGCCGGCAACCGCCGGTTTCCAGCGGATATCGCATGATTGGCGCCGCCGTCGGCCTCGCGCGAGGCGCCGGCGGCGGGGATACGAATCGGATGCTTAACCGGCGGGAACGCGCTGGTTTAATACGGCGTCGATCAGGCCATATTCGACCGCCTCGGCCCCACCCATGAAGTTGTCGCGGTCGGTATCGACGGCGATCTTTTCGACCGGCTGGCCGGTGTGTTTGGCCAGGATGCGGTTGAGCCGATCCCGAACCAACAGGATTTCCCGGGCGTGGATATCAAAATCGCTGGCCTGCCCCTGAAAGCCGCCCAGCGGCTGATGGATCATCACCCGCGAGTGCGGCAGACAGAACCGCTTGCCCGCCGCGCCGCCGGCCAGCAGCAGGGCACCCATGCTGGCGGCCTGGCCCACGCACATGGTGCTGACATCCGGCTTGATAAATTGCATGGTGTCGTAGATGGCCAGACCGGCGCTGACCGAACCGCCCGGCGAATTGATGTAGAGATGAATGTCCTTATCCGGATTCTCGGCCTCCAGAAACAACAATTGCGCCACGATCAGATTGGCGGCGTAATCCTCGACCGGCCCCACCAGAAACACCACCCGCTCCTTGAGCAGGCGAGAATAGATATCGTAGGCCCGTTCGCCGCGCGCGGTCTGCTCGACCACGATCGGCACCAGATTGAGCGCTCGGATGGCGGCGGAACCGTTCTCGCTCATTCGGTCGACTCCACTGGCGCGGCCGCGGCTTGTTTGCTAGGGGTCATAATCTCGGCGAAGGTGCTGGCCTTTTCGGTGAGTTGCGCCCGCTCCAGCACCCAGTCCACGATCTGCTCCTCCAGCACCAAGGCGCGCAAGCTGTCGAGCGCGTTCGGTGTTTGTTCGTACCAGCGCACCACCTCGGCCGGTTCCTCGTAGGTGGAGGCCAAAGCGTCCAACCGCATCCGAACCCGCTCCTCGTCGACCTGGATACCCTGGTTGGCCGCCAGTTTGGAAATCAGCAAACCCAGGGCCACGCGCTGGCGGGCTTCGGCTTCAAACAACCGGCTCTTAAACTGCTGGACTTGTTCCCGGACGCTTTCATCGCTGTCGCTGGTCTGAAAGCCCAACTGGCGAGCCAGTTGCTCGATTTCGGCCTCGACCAGCGCCCGCGGCAACGGAACGGCATTGACCTCCAGCAATCCCTGCATCACCTGACGCTTGATCGCCGCCTGGATGCCCTCGCGCAATTCGCGCTCCATGTTCTCGCGCAGCGCCTGCCGCAAGCCGGCGACACCGCCTTCCTTGACATCGAAACCCGCTGCAAAGGTCTCATCCACTTCCGGCGGATGGGCTTCCTCGATCTCGTGCAGCTTGACCTGGAAGCGCGCGGTCTTGCTGGCGACCTCCCTAACCTGATAGTCCTCCGGAAAAGTCAGATCAAACTCGGTTTCTGCGCCCGGGTTCAAACCGATCAGCCGGGCCTCGAAATCCGGGAGCAAGGATTTCCCACCGAGCACGATTTGGGTGTTTTCACCCTTGTTGCCCGCGAAATCCTGGCCGTCGATCTTGCCCTCGAAATCGAAGCGGACCCGGTCACCGTCACGGACTGGACGCTCGACCGCGTTCCAGATCGCCCGTTGTTGGCGCAGGGTCTCGATCATGCGGTCCACGTCCTGCTCGGTGACTTCCGCCACCGGCCGCTCAACCTTGATGTTCTCGAAACCGGACAGCTCAAACTCGGGCATCACCTCGAAGGTGGCGCTGTACTCGAAAGCCTGCCCTTCCTCCAACGGCTTGGGCTCGATTTTCGGGCCGCCCAGCGGGTTCAGGTTTTCCTGAATCAAGGCATCGCGCAGGCTGGTCTGCATGAGTTCGCTGACCGTCTCGTAACGCGCCTGATCGCCGTACATCCGTTGCATGATCTTGAGCGGCACCTTGCCGGGACGAAAACCGGCCAACTTGGCCTTCCGGGACATGGAGACCAGTCGGTCCTGGATTTCCTTGGTGACTCGTTCGGCGGGCACCTGCACGGTCACCCGGCGTTCCAGATCGTTCAGCGTCTCAACCGAAACCTGCATCGATGCACCTCAAACCTGTCAATCGTTATCTGTGAGCGAATCGGGTTGGCGACACCGCCGGCTCTCCAAAAGCCACGGGGCAAGCCAATCCCTTCCGGGCGAGCGGCGGGATGGTGCGAAAGGAGGGACTCGAACCCTCACGGGTTACCCCACTGGAACCTAAATCCAGCGCGTCTACCAGTTCCGCCACTCTCGCGATGAACCATGCGCGCCATGGCAAAGCGAACAAAAAACCCTTGCGGGCGAGGACTGCCGCCGCTCGAGGCGAGTATACAAGACAATGGTCCTCTCCGGGACAATCATCGGGCCACGGCCCCTTGGGAGCGGCTAACAGCGGAGGGATACAAATGGGGAAAACCCAAGCGGCGGGGATGGTGGGCCGTGTAGGACTCGAACCTACAACCAATTGATTAAGAGTCAACTGCTCTACCAAATTGAGCTAACGGCCCAAAAACGAATGCGGATGGAACCAAAAACCGTTCCGAAAAGCAAGCCTTGATTGGGGTGGACGATGGGACTCGAACCCACGACGACCGGATCCACAATCCGGGGCTCTACCAACTGAGCTACGCCCACCATAAACAACTTCACATCAACTAGCCGGGAATCTGGCGCGCCCGGCAGGACTCGAACCTGCTACCCTCAGCTTAGAAGGCTGATGCTCTATCCGCATGAGCTACGGGCGCGGTGTCACCAACCATCCAGGAACCGCCGCCTTGCCCGCGCCATGGTCGGGGTAGAGGGATTCGAACCCACGACCCCCTGCTCCCAAAGCAGGTGCGCTACCAGACTGCGCTATACCCCGTTGGCGAATTCACCGCTTCTGGCATCCCGCGGTTCCATGCGGAATTTGGGATTCTATTTTTGAACCCAACCATCGTCAAGTTCATTTTTTCAATCCCGCCGCCAGGTCGTGCCCTTCGGCGTATCCTCCAGCACGATCCCCGCCTCCTGCAACAGGCCGCGAACCCGATCCGCTTCCGCCCACTGCTTCGCCCTGCGGGCGGCGGCGCGCTCGGCAATCAGCGCTTCGATTTGCTCGGCGGTCAACGCCGACGCTCCTCCTCCGGTTTCCTCACCGCCCCGCAGGAATGTTTCCGGGTCGGCTTGCAACAACCCGAGCCATCCGCCCAACACCCGCAGGCTGGCCCCCAACCGCGCCGCCGCCGCTTCATCCTCAATTCGCAGGCGATTGACCTCGCGCGCCAGATCGAAGAGCACCGCCAACGCCTCGGGGGTGTTGAAATCATCGTCCATGGCCTGTCCGAACCGGTCGCGCCAGTCCTCGTCAACCGGCGCCTCCAGGATCTGCAGACCGCGCAGCGCCGTGTACAGTCGGGTCAGCGAGGCCTTGGCATGGTCCAGATTCTCATCCGAATAATTCAGCGGCCCCCGGTAGTGGCTGGCCAGGATAAACAGCCGCACCACTTCCGGCGCGTAGCGTTGCAGCACCTCGCGCACCGTGAAGAAATTGCCCAGCGACTTGGACATCTTCTCCTCGTTCACCTGGACGAAGCCGTTGTGCATCCAGACGTTCACGTAGCACTGGCCGCTGGCCGCCTCGGACTGGGCGATCTCGTTTTCGTGATGGGGAAACTTCAGATCCATGCCGCCGCCATGAATGTCGAAATGCGCGCCCAGGCAGCGGGTGGACATCGCCGAGCATTCGATATGCCAACCCGGTCGGCCCGGTCCCCAAGGCGAATCCCAACTCGGCTCGCCAGGCTTGGCGGCCTTCCACAATACAAAATCCAGCGGATCGTCCTTGGCTTCCTCGACCTCGACCCGAGACCCGGCGCGCAAATCCTCCAGTTTCTTGTTGGCCAACTGGCCGTAGCGTTCGAAGCGGCTCACATCGTAATACACGTCGCCACCCGTCCCGACATAGGCGTAACCCTTGTCCAGCAGGGTCTGGATCAGGGCGAGCATGTCGGCCATGGCCTCGGTAGCGCGCGGCTCGTGGGTCGGCGGCAGAATCCCCAGCGCGGCCAGATCCTCGTTCATGGCCTGGATGAAGCGCGCGGTCAATTCCCGGAACTCCTCGCCGCTTTCCTGAGCGCGGCGGATGATCTTGTCGTCGATATCGGTGATGTTGCGCACGTAGGTCACGTCGTAACCCTGGGCGCGGAGCCAGCGCAGAACCACGTCGAACACCACCATGACCCGCGCGTGGCCAACGTGGCAGTGGTCGTAAACCGTCATGCCGCACACGTACATCTTCGCCTTGCCCGGTTCGATGGGCCGGAATTCTTCCTTCTGGCGGGTCAGGCTGTTGAAAATCCGCAACATGGATCGTTTTCTCGGGGCAACGGGCAACCCGTCATCGGAGTTGATGAGGAATGCTAGCCGGCTCGAACGCAGGCCAGCAGACGGCGGCGGACCCGTTCGGGCGCCATCAGGTCAATCACCCGGGCCAGTTCGGGGCCATGGGTTTCGCCGGTCAGCGCCGCCCGCAACGGCATGAACAGGTGTTTACCTTTCAACCCGGTGCGCCGTTTCAGCTTTTCGACCAGCGGCTGAAAGGCGGCGCCGTGCTCGACATAGGCTGCCAGGGCGTGGGTGAAAAATTCCGACCCCGCCGCCCCGATCGCCGCCCGACCGTCATCGCTCGGGGTCAATTCCGCACCGAACAACCGCTCTGCCCAAAACGCGGCATCGGCGGGAAAGCGAACGTTGGGCCGGATCGTGGCGATGAACTCATCCCGGTTATCGGGCGAAACGCGCTCGCGAACCGCTGTTCCCATCCAGTCCCACAGCCGCTCCGGGTCCGCGCGCCGCACCGCCTCGCCTTGCCAGTGCAGCAATTGCGCCTCGTCGTAGCGAGCCGGGGCACGGCCCAGATGCTCCGGCGCGAACCCGGCGGCCAGTTCCGCCGGTTCCAGCCATTCGTCCCGCTCGTAGGCGTGGCCGAGTCGCGCCAGATAGTTCAGCAGCGCCTCCGGCAGATAACCGGCGGCCCGCAACTCGCGCAGACTGAGGTCACCCTCGCGCTTGGACAGCGGCCCACCGTCGGCGCCAACGATCAGCGCCAGATGGCCGTATTCCGGCGCGGGCAGTCCCAGCGCCTCCAGCAACAATAACTGGCGTGGGGTGTTGGCGAGATGGTCCTCGCCGCGCAGTACGTGGGTAACCCCCATCAGCGCATCGTCCACGGCATTGGCGAAAAAGAACTGCGGCGTGCCGTCCGCCCGGCGGACGACGAAATCGCCGATGTCGTCGCTGGCGAAGCGCTGCGGACCGCGCACCCGGTCGGTGAACTCCACCGTTCGCCCTGCCGGCACCCGGAAGCGCAGGGTCGGTTGCAGACCCCGGCCCAGCCGCTCCCGCCGTTCGGCTTCGCTCAGTCGCGTGCAAGTACCGGCATAGCGCGGTGGGCGACCAGCCGCCCGTTGTGCCTTGCGGCTCAGCGCCAGTTCCGCCGGCGTGCAAAAGCAGGGGTAGGTTTGGCCCGTTGCTTCCAGTCGCCGGTAATACTCCGCGTAGATTGCCGTCCGTTCCGACTGGGCGTAGGGGCCCTGCGCGCCGCCGACCTCCGGCCCCTCTTGCCAATCCAAACCCAGCCAGCGCAAGTCCTCCAGCAGCGCCGCGACGTATTCGGGACGGCTGCGCTCCCGGTCGGTATCCTCGATCCGCAGCAGAAATTGGCCGCCCCAGCGTCGGGCCAGCAGCGCGTTGAACAGCGCGGTGCGGATGTTGCCCAGGTGCAGATAGCCGGTGGGACTGGGCGCAAAGCGCGTTTTGACGTTTTCGATGGTCATAGGCAGGGCATGGTAACGGAAAGCGTTCGCGCCCGCCAAATCTGGCGGCGCGCGTCTCCACTGGCTATCATGCTTTCGTCATCCCGCAACCAAGCGACTACCCATGCGCAAAACGACCCTGTTACTCGCCGCGGCTATTTTGAGCTGGGCCAGCGGAAATGCCCTGGCCGGAACCCAGGTCCGGCTGGACACCAGTCTCGGCCCCATCACCCTGGAACTGGCCAACGACCAAGCGCCCAAGACTGTCGAAAACTTCCTCGCCTACGCGCGGGAAGGCTTCTACAACGGCACGATCTTTCACCGGGTCATCGACGGCTTCATGATCCAGGGCGGCGGCTTCACCGCCGACTTCCAGCAAAAGCCAACCCGCGCCCCAGTCAAGAACGAAGCCGACAACGGCCTGAAAAACCGGCGCGGCGCGGTCGCCATGGCCCGCACCAGCGATCCCCAGTCCGCCACCGCCCAGTTCTTCATCAACGTCAAGGACAACCCAGCGTTGGACTACCAATCATCCACGCCGCAAGGCTGGGGCTACGCCGTGTTCGGCCAAGTCATCGGCGGCATGGAGGTCGTGGACAAAATCCGCCAGGTTCCCACCGGCGCCGGCGGATCGGGCAACCAATTCCGCGATGTGCCCACGACGCCGGTGATCATTCGATCCGTCACCGTGTTG
>WBUJ01000262.1 GCA_008933795.1 Candidatus Contendibacter sp.
TGATAGGGCCGGGCCGGACGCCCGGCCGGGTGGCAGTCCCGCCAACCGTTCCCGCGCGCGCGGCATGGACGCCCCGCGCCGCCCGCCCTGCGGTGGCGTAGCCGCCACGCCTTTTGGTTTGGAGCCCAGCGCCGGCTCCCGGCGCGCGCGGCCAAGGGCCGGGCGGCTGTTCTTCGGCGGCTTCCTGCTGACCGCGCTGGGCGGGGCCGCTCATCTGGATCGGCGGCTGGCGGCGACCGAGGACGAGCGCTGGCGGCGCTTCGTCGCCGTCACCTCGTTCGTGCCGTTCGCCGCCCTGCTGGCCGGGCACCAGCGCTGGGCCTGGGCCGAACTCCGCCGCCCGGCGCTAGGGGGACTGGGGCTGTTCGCCCTGCTGCTTGCCTGGCATCCGGCCCTGTTCGGGGTGCGGCCCTCCCGCAGCGGGTCCGCCCCGTTTCTCGTCACCGAACAACCGCGAGCGGGTCAGGAAGCGCAAGCCCTCCGGGCCTTCCAGGGAAAACATCCCTCCCCGGCCGGGTACGACGTCGATGATGAGTTGCGTGTGTCGCCAGTACTCATACTGAGCGGCGCTCATGTAAAACGGACAGCCGCCGATTTCGCCCACCCGCACGTCGGCATCGCCCACCAGCAACTCGCCATCGGGGTAACACATGGGCGAGCTGCCGTCGCAGCAACCGCCGGACTGATGAAACATCAACGGGCCGTGCTTGGCCCTGAGTTTGGCGATCAACGCCAGGGCGGCATCCGTGGCCAAGACGTGGGGAACGGTGGTCATGGCAACCTCCCTCCTGTCGAGAGCCTCCTCACCCGCTCTCCCACCGGCGGGAGAGCGGGGCCCACGATGATTTCAGAAGAACCCCAGCGCCTGGGGACTGTAGCTCACCAGCAGGTTCTTGGTCTGCTGGTAGTGGTCGAGCATCATCCGGTGGGTTTCCCGCCCGATGCCGGATTGCTTGTAGCCGCCAAAGGCTGCGTGCGCCGGGTAGAGATGGTAGCAATTGGTCCAGACCCGGCCCGCCTTGATGCCGCGCCCCATTCGATAAGCCGTGTTGAGGTCGCGGCTCCACACCCCGGCGCCGAGACCGTACAGGGTGTCGTTGGCGATGGCCAAGGCCTCGGCGGCATCTTTGAAGGTCGTCACCGCTAGCACCGGCCCAAAGATTTCCTCCTGGAAAATCCGCATCTTGTTATGGCCCTGGAAAACGGTCGGCTGGATGTAGAACCCCTCCTTGAGTTCGCCGCTCAGTTCAGCCCGCTGCCCGCCGGTCAGACACGTCGCACCCTCCTGCCGGCCGAGGTCGAGGTAGCTGAGAATTTTTTCCATCTGCTCGGTGGACACCTGCGCGCCGAGCATGGTGTCGGTATCGAGCGGATGGCCCTGCCTAACCGCCTTTACCCGCGCCAGCGCCCGTTCCATGAACCGGTCGTAAATGGACTCCTGAATCAGCGCCCGCGAGGGGCAGGTGCAAACTTCGCCCTGATTCAGAGCAAACATCGTGAAGCCTTCCAGGGCCTTGTCGAAGAACGCATCCTCCTGGGCGCACACGTCGGCGAAGAAGAGGTTGGGTGATTTGCCGCCCAGTTCCAGGGTCACGGGAATCAGGTTTTGCGAAGCGTACTGCATGATCAGTCGCCCGGTGGTGGTCTCGCCGGTGAAGGCGATTTTGGCGACGCGCCGGCTTGAGGCTAGCGGCTTGCCCGCTTCCAGGCCGAACCCGTTGACCACGTTCAGCACCCCGGGCGGCAGCACATCCTGAATCAGTTCCAGCAGCACCAGGATCGAAACGGGCGTCTGCTCGGCGGGCTTCAGCACCACACAGTTGCCGGCCGCCAGCGCCGGCGCCAGCTTCCAAACCGCCATCAAAATCGGAAAATTCCAGGGGATGATCTGGCCGACCACGCCCAGTGGCTCGTGGAAATGATAGGCGACGGTATTGTCGTCCAGCTCGGCCAGCGTGCCTTCCTGAGCACGGATGCAGCCGGCGAAATAGCGGAAGTGGTCGATGGCCAAGGGCAAATCCGCCGCCAGGGATTCCCGGATCGGCTTGCCGTTGTCCCAGGTTTCCGCCACCGCCAGCATTTCCAGATTCGCCTCCATCCGGTCAGCGATCTTGCTGAGCAGAGCGGCCCGGCTCGCGACCGCGGTTCGGCCCCAGGCGTCGGTGGCGGCATGGGCCGCGTCCAGCGCCTGTTCGATGTCCTCGGCGGTCGAACGCGGTACTTCGCAGAAAACCTGGCCGGTCACGGGGCTGACGTTCTCGAAATACTCGCCTTTCACCGGCTCCACCCACTGGCCGCCGATGAAGTTCTGGTAACGGGGTTTGAAGCTGACTTTGGCGCCCGGTTGTCCGGGAATGGCGTACAACATGGCAAGGCCTCCTGATGGTGGGGGGAGCGCGGCGACGTGCTTGAGCATCGCCGTCTTTTGCAGGCGGTCAGCAAAGCTCTTTTCGACTCTGGCTTTGCCGCCCCTTTACCAATAAGGGTAGACGTTGCCCGAGGAAATACCGCATCAGGCAGGGTGGTGGTATTTTTGATATCCGTTCGCTGGCATACCTCTCTGCCCACTCGCGTGCTCTCGCCGCCACCCACCGGCAATTCTGGATCGACCACGAGGGTGCCTTTACCGCCACGGTCGCCCACCACGTCGCCCGCGCCGCCGTCAAACTGCGCGGACAAGCGGGTCAAGCCCAGGCCCTGCAGGTGGTGCTGCGCCCGCGGCGGGCCGGGGCGACGACCGCGCCACGGCAGCGGGCGCAGCACCACCTGC
>WBUJ01000263.1 GCA_008933795.1 Candidatus Contendibacter sp.
CATCCGATCCGTAGCGATCACGGAAAAATCTACATGTTGATAGCATTACCCTCGGTACATGAGCCTGGCCCCCGGCCTGAAGCGCTGATCGAAGGAGGCTGACATGATGGCAACGGCCTTAATCACTCCGGCGACAGGTTCCCGTCGCGGTCTTCCCCCCGCGTCTCCCCAAGCGATGGTGTACCCGGAGAGCGATGGCAAACCCATGGCGGATAACACCCGGCAATTCGATACCATCGTGATGATTCAGGGTGGTTTGGCGGCGCTGTTCGCGGATCGCCCGGATGTGTTCGTCGCCGGCGATCTGCTGTGGTATCCGGTCGAGGGTGAGCCCCAGATTCGCGCCGCGCCGGACACCATGGTGGTGTTTGGCCGCCCGCCGGGTCATCGCGGCTCCTACATCCAGCATGAGGAAGACCACATTGCGCCGCAGGTGGTGTTCGAGGTGCTGTCGCCGGGCAACACGCCGGCGGAGATGCGGAAAAAACTGGGGTTTTACGACCGGTACGGGGTGGAGGAGTACTACGAATACGATCCGGATCGGGGGACGCTCAAGGGCTGGGTGCGCCGGGAGGGCCGGCTGGAGCCGATTGCGCAGATGGAGGGTTGGGTGAGTCCGTTGCTGGGGATTCGGTTCGGCCTGGAGGGAACCGACCTGGCGCTGTACCACCCGGACGGGCAACGCTTTGAAACCTTTGTCGAACAGGCGCAGCGCGCCAAGGCCGAGCGGCAACGCGCTGAAACTGAGCGGCAACGGGCGGAAGCCGAGCAGCAGCGCGCCGAAGCTGCCGAGCGGCGCATCATGCAGTTGGCGGAACGGTTGCGGCGACTGGGCGTGGACCCGGATGCGCTTTGATCCCGTGCAGCAGCCTTTCTCCCAGCAATTCTCATAGCGGAATATCATGAACTCGTCCGCTCGCGCCCTGCTCGGACGGCTTGCGACGAAATAGGTCTGGTGGAAAACGCCGGACGAAGCCCTGCGTCAGCCAGATCGGGTCGTCGCGCAAGTCATGAACATCGGCGACTACGAGGACGTGCTGGATCTGGTCGAGCAGATGGGTGAAGACGAGTTGCGCCGGGTGTTGACTCAGGCTGAAATCGGCCAGTTCAACGAACGGTCCTGGACCTATTGGCACTATCGGCTGGGTCTGGCGCGGCCCGACCAAGCCGTGCCTATTCCGCCAAAACGACGGCTGGGATGAGCGACGCCTTTCAAGCCCGCTTGGAGATTTTACCGGAAGCGCAAAGGCGGCTTTGGACTGAATTGCGCCCCGGCATTGTGCCGGGTTTCATTGAGGAGGATGAGGGGGTGCAACATGACCACACTTGAGATTCACGCCGTCTGGGATGACGAGGCTAACGTCTGGGTAGCGGACAGCGATGATGTGCCAGGACTGATCGCCGAAGCAGCCACCCTGGAATCTCTGGTGGCGGAGCTGGAAACGATGATTCCGGAGTTGATGGAACTGAATTGCGGGAGGACAGGCGCATTCCCCTTTCACCTCGTGGCGGAACGTACTGCACTGGCCCAAGCCGCGTGATGGACAGCTAATACGCCGCTGGTGAAGAAACGGCTGACCGAGGCGGGCTGTTCACTGTTCCATTCGGGAAAAGGCGATCACGATATCTGGTACAGCCCCCTCACGCAACGCCATTTCCCGTTGGACCCCTGCGATTAAATCACGGCATACCGCGAATGGTGGGTTGAAGCAGGCCGGATTACCGAAAGCCTTCTGAGGGCTCGCCATGATGGCCAGTTGGAGGATTGGAGAATTTACGGTCGGCACTCATGCAACCGGAACTCCACCTCATACGTCATCATCCTGACATATGGCTTTTAGGGTTTTGGGGTGGGATTCTTGGTGAGTGACTCACGAATCATGTCTTGCATCTTGGCGGCCCGTCGGACATTAGCTTCATCGAGTTGCAACGTAGCAAAGACTTCGCCGTTGGAACGACAAACCGAAACGTCGATAAGCCCGCTGAATTGAGTTTGCTTGAGCCCTGGTGACAGGTAAGTCATGAGGCCGCGCCTCGCCTCTAGGCGGGCCTCAGCCTCGGCTAGGCTATAGGAACCCTCGTCTTCGCTTAAGGGGGTGGCCTTCGCAACCGAGATAAGGATTTTGGAAGTCCCCGCCATGACTTCATGGACACCCACAGCCAAGGCGGGACAAGGATCACTGATCGCCACAGTGGGCAGGGCCGCCGCCAGTACGGCCGATACTCCAACCAGTGCGGACCCAGTAAAAACGCGCATTTAGAAGTTCTTAAGGCGTTCCGTATTGCTATGACTATCAACACCTTGGGATGGGGTGCGAACAGATCCAGAAGGAGCTGGAGTGGGCGCAGCCGTGGCCGGAGCTACCGTACCGGACGTAGGAGTAGGTTGGGAGGCAACGGAATCTGTAATGCTACCCGCGAGGTTGCCAGCCGCATTGATCGTTTGGGGCTTAACGCCAACGGTCACCCGGACTTCCTTGCCCTTGGTGTAGCAATCCCCCAGAGGCATTACGCCGCGTAACAGAGCTTGTGAGGAGTTGCGGAGCGTCTTCAAACGCTCGACGAGCTCTTTTTTCACGTTGGCTTCACCCGCGCCTGTCTTGGATTTGGTCTCGTTGACCAACCTGTTTATCTCCTCATCGCTTTTAATGCCCTCTGTCATGAACTTGGCTAAAACCGCCTTGGCGAGGAGAGTCGCCTCATCCTTGGCGTCGCGCACGGAGTCGGCATCATCGAAGCTCACCG
>WBUJ01000088.1 GCA_008933795.1 Candidatus Contendibacter sp.
CTACTACCACTACGTACAGGCGCATGAATATCAGCATCTGCTAATGGATGCTCAGCATGAATATCAGCATCTGCTAATGGATGCTCAGCAGGATTGAGCATGGACGTTACACTTCTTTCCCGTTCCCAGCGGGCCCGTGCCGCGACGCGCGCTTGTTCGCTTCGGGGGTCGTTGTCTGGTCCTCGTTGCGGCGTGGCGCTGCTGGCGCTGCTGGCGCTGCTGGCGCGGTGCAGGTCGGCCAGGGCGAACGCTGCGCCGTTCCAGTCCAGCACTCGCAACTCGATCAGGGTCGTGATGAAAAAGCGGTCGTCTCCGGTCCAGCCGGCCACGATGGCGATGTCTTCCTCGTCTAGGCCGGTCAGGATGCCGTCGGGCCGTTCGGTTTCCGCCCATGCCCAGAGGGCGATCAACGACAGCACGGCGTCTGCGCCAAGCCGGCGCTTGAGCTTGATGACTCTGGGATGGGTGAGGGTGGCGGTGGTGATCTGCATCGCGTCGCTCCGGCGCTTACCGCGCATTCTCTTCGGGTGAGGGGGGGGGTAGCTTCGCTTTCGCGCCGTAGACGTGGAGTTGCAACACGACGCGGATGTACTCCGAAACGGCTCGTTCCTCCTGCATGGCCAGGTCCTGAAGGTCGCGCTTCAGTTCCTCCGGCAGGTGCAGCTTGATCGACTCCAAGCACTTCAACGGGCAGTTCGGCATGGGTGCTCCTGAAAAAGCCGGCGAACCGCCGTGCGGACACCGGGAATAACCACCGTGGAGGAAATCAGGCGGCTTCGCTGCTTGGCCATGGCAGGTCAGGCCGCAATTCGCGGGCGGTCATCAGGCCGGCGCTGGCGTGTTCCAGGCGGATGGCCAGATCGGCGCTCATGCGCCGTTGGCCGTAGAGACATCCGCGCAGGTAGCCAAGGCTGGTCCTGGCCGTTGCCGCGACCATGGCGACGTGCGCCGTGTCGTGGCTTGCAAAAAAATCTTTTAGGTTCATGCCGCTATTTATAGCAATGGCTGTAGATAAAGTAAAGCACTTGCTTGAATGACAGCGTGTAGCAATTGCTCTAGTGTTTATGTATGGAAATAACTTTGACTCGTCTCCAAAACCTAAAACGCTTGGTGGCGGAGTGTCACTCTCAACAGGCGTTTGCTGGTGAAGCTGGCCTAAGCGTGCAGTACCTCAATCAATTGCTGATGGGGCACCGGAACATCGGAGAGAAAACGGCGCGGAAGCTGGAACTGGCGTTGCGGTTGGAATCGGGCTGGCTGGATCGTGGCAACGACGAGCAGCGATCACCGGTAGATGTGGTGTTGAGTCAAAAAGCGATTACCGTGGGCTTGATGTTTGATCGGCTGCCGCCGGATCAGCAAGCCGCGATGCAGAAAGTTATTGCTGCGCTGGCTCAATCGGTAGATGGACATGATCAGGCGGATTGTGGGTAGCGTGCTTCTGCTGCTGGCCGTTGCGGGCTTACCCGCCACTGCTGAAACCCTCGCGGGCCGGGTGGTCGGCGTGGCCGATGGGGATACGCTGACGGTGTTGGTGGAGGGCAACCGACAAGTCAAGGTACGGCTGGCGGGGATCGACGCGCCGGAACGCAACCAGCCGTTCAGCGCCCAGAGTCGGGAGGCGCTGGTGGCGCTGGCGCTGGATCGGGAGGCGCGCGTGGTGGCGCTGACCGTGGATCGCTACGGCCGGGCGGTGGGGCGGGTGATGGTGAAGCAACCCGATGGGAACTTCACCGAAATGGATGTAAATCGTGAGTTGGTGGCCCGTGGCTTGGCAGTGGTATATCGCCAGTACAGCCAGGATTCCGAACTGCTTGCGGTGGAAGCGGAAGCGCAACGCGAACGGCGCGGGGTGTGGGCCGGCGAATGCGTCAAGTGGAGCTGTGGGCAAATGGCTTCGTGCGAGGAAGCGCGGGACTACCTGGCGCGGTGCGGGGTGCTGCGGCTGGATCGGGATCAGGATGGGGTTCCCTGCGAGGCGCTATGTCGGTAGCGGTGCTGATTTGGTGCAGGACTGCTTGGCGCTACCTTGATCAAGGTGAATTTTCTTTGGGCTTGTGCTGTGGCAGGCATTACAAGCAACTGATTTTATTTGTTATTTATCAGGTGGTGGGGTCTGAAAATCCGCGTGTCGTTGGTTCGATTCCGACCCTGGCCACCAGTAAAAACAAAGGCTTGCCGAACCCAATCCGGTAAGCCTTTTTTCGTTGCCAGCACGGTGCAAGCAGCATCGGCTCCCGTATAATTCCCGACTTCTTTCCCTGGTTATCAGCTCCGCGCCCTCTGGATGTTCATGCACGCCGCTCCCCCACTGTTCTCCTATCGCAAGTACTGGGCCGCCCGCTTCGGCGTCGCGCCCTTCCTGCCGATGTCGCGCGCCGAGATGGACGCGCTCGGTTGGGATTCCTGCGACATCATCCTCGTCACCGGCGACGCCTACGTGGACCATCCCAGTTTCGGCATGGCCATCATTGGTCGGCTACTGGAGGCGCAAGGTTTCCGGGTCGGCATCATCGCCCAACCCGACTGGACTGCCGCCGAACCGTTCGAGGCGCTGGGCCGACCGAATCTGTTCTTCGGGGTCACGGCGGGCAACATGGATTCCATGGTCAACCGCTACACCGCCGACCGCCGGCTGCGCCACAACGACGCCTACACCCCCCACGACGAAGGCGGCAAGCGGCCGGACCGGGCGGTCATCGTCTACAGCCAGCGTTGCCGCGAGGTGTATCCGGACGCGCCCATCATCATCGGCGGCATCGAAGCCAGCTTGCGCCGCATCGCTCATTACGACTACTGGTCGGACCAAGTGCGCCGTTCGATCCTGCTGGACGCCAAAGCCGATCTGCTGCTGTACGGCAACGCCGAACGCGCCATCGTCGCAGTTGCCCATCGCGCCGCCGCTGGCGAGCGGCCCCGAACCATGCACGACATCCGCGGGACCGCCTTCGCTCGATCCGGCGACCTTCCGGAGGACTGGCTGGAAATAGACTCGACCGAACTCGACCAGCCGGGGCCGGTGGAAGCGCATCCCGATCCGTATTCAAACCACCCCGGCGCTTCGCGCCACCCCTCCTTAGCCAAGGAGGGGAATTCACCGGCAAAAACGCTGACCTTCCACCCACGCGCTATCCGCCACGACCGTGCCAAAACCGTCATCCGCCTGCCAGCCTACGAACAGGTCAAGGACGATCCGCTGCTCTACGCCCACGCTTCGCGGCTGCTGCATCTGGAGACCAACCCCGGCAATGCTCGCGCTCTGCTCCAGCGCCACGGCGACCGCGATCTGTGGCTGAACCCGCCGCCGATTCCGCTCGCCACCCCGGAACTCGACGCCGTGTTCGATTTGCCCTATGCCCGCGCGCCGCATCCCCGCTATGGCAACGCGCGCATCCCGGCCTGGGAGATGATCCGGTTCTCGGTCAACATCATGCGCGGCTGTTTCGGCGGCTGCACGTTCTGTTCGATCACCGAGCACGAAGGGCGCATCATCCAGTCCCGTTCGGAAGTCTCCGTGTTGCGCGAGATCGAGGAAATCCGCGACAAGACGCCAGGCTTCACCGGCGTGATTTCCGACCTCGGCGGGCCGACCGCCAACATGTACCGACTGGCCTGCAAATCGCGGGAGATCGAGCGGAATTGCCGCAAACTGTCCTGCGTCTACCCGGACATCTGTTCCAACCTGAACACCGATCATTCGCCCCTGATCAGCCTGTATCGCAAGGCGCGCGAACTGCCAGGGGTGAAGAAAATCCTGGTCGCCTCCGGGGTACGCTACGATCTGGCCATCCGCGATTCGGCCTACGTGCGTGAACTGGTCACCCACCACGTCGGCGGCTATCTCAAAATCGCCCCGGAACATACCGAGGCCGGGCCGCTCGCGAAAATGATGAAACCGGGCATGGGCGCCTACGACCAGTTCAAGGAACTGTTCGAGAAGTATTCCAAGGAAGCGGGCAAGGAGCAGTACTTGATCCCCTATTTCATCGCCGCCCATCCGGGCACGACCGACGAGGACATGCTGAATCTCGCCCTGTGGCTGAAGCGGAACGGCTTCCGCGCCGATCAGGTGCAGGCGTTCCTGCCGAGTCCGATGGCGCTGGCCACCGCCATGTATCATACCGGCCGCAATCCGCTGAAGGGCATCCACCGCGACCGGGGCGAGACGGTCTTCGCGCCCAAGGGCTTGAAGCAACGCCGATTGCACAAGGCATTCCTGCGCTATCACGATCCCGAAAACTGGCCGCTGCTGCGCGAGGCGCTCAAGCGGATGGGCCGCGCCGACCTGATCGGCAACGGCAAGCGATATCTGATTCCACCCTGGCAACCCGCCGGCACCGGAACCGGCGGCGGCGAAGGCGCGCGGCAGGGGCGCAAGCATGGGCTACCAACCTTCCTTACCCAGCGCGCCGACAGTCCAAAATCTCCTATCCCTCCTTTGCAAAAGAGGGGAAACCGAGGAAACCTGCCCAAGCCACCAACGGCGGATCGCCGACCGGCGCGCGCCTTTACCCAGGGCAGTCCCTGCGGCGGCGGCCGTCGGCCACGCCACCCCTAGCGCCTTCCCCTCAAACCCCAAACTCCGGCAGGGTTTCCACCCCCGCCGGCAAACCGAACCGGTCGGGATAACGCACCGCCCACAGATACAGCCCCTCCGCCGGCGCGGTGACGCCCGCCCGCGCTCGGTCCCGCTGCGCCAATACCTCCCGCGCCCACTCGACTGGCCGGTCGCCGGCCCCAATCGCCATCAACACCCCGGCGATGTTGCGCACCATGTGATGCAGAAACGCATTTGCCTCCACTTCCAGCACGAGACCATCGCCCCGTCGCCACACCGTCAGTTCGCGGATTTCCCGGATCGGATGCCGGGCTTGGCACTCGGCGGCGCGAAACGAACTGAAATCATGCTCGCCCACCAACGCTTGCCCCGCTTCGTCCATCCGTTCCGCGTCGAGCGGCCGGTAACACCAAGTCGCCCGCCCCCGCCACAGCGCCGAGCGATGAGGCTGATTCAGGATCAGATAACGATAGCGGCGAGCCAGCGCCGAAAAGCGGGCGTGAAAATCGCCCGGTACTTCCCGCGCCCAACTCAGGCTGAGGTCCATGGGTAGATGGGCGTTGCCGCCCAATACCCAGTTTCGCGCCGAACGCACTGCGTTGGCGTCGAAATGGGCCACTTGGCCCACTCCATGCACCCCGGCATCGGTGCGTCCGGCGCAAACCAACCGAACCGGATGGTCCGCCACTCGGGTCAGTGCCTGCTCCAAAACGGTTTGCACGGTTCGCACGCCCGGTCGCTGCGCCTGCCAGCCCTGGAACCCGGCTCCGTCGTATTGCACGCCCACCGCCACGCGCATTCCTTCACTCCGCTCAAAACAAAAAATCCCCCAGCCATAGCGGCTGGGGGATCGCCCATACCCCACGCCGGATCAAGCTATACGCCCTTGCCGCCCTTGCCGCCCATGTCGCCTTGGTACAGCGCCCGAACCATCGGCTTGTCGCGCTGGTAGATGTCGTCGCGGAAATTCGCCAGTCCGTCCTCGTCCACCCAAGCGGTCCAGTACACCAGATAAACCGGCATCGCTCGCGGCAGGTTGACCACCCGTTGCTTGCCGCTGGTGGAGGCAGTCTTGATCGTGTCCCGGGTCCATTTCGGATCGAATTTCAGCAGATACTCCGCCAGTTCGACCGGGTTGGAAATCCGGATGCAGCCGGAACTGAAGGTGCGCTGGTTGCGGCTGAACAGTTCGCGCGACGGCGTGTCGTGCAAATAGACGTTATAGGGATTCGGGAACATGAACTTGATCCCGCCCAGCGCGTTGCGGGGGCCGGCGTCCTGACGCAACTGATAGTTGAAGTTGCTGGCGCTGACGGCCCGCCAGTTGACCGCTCCCGGTCTGATCTCCTGGCCGGCGCTGTTGAATACCCGGATTTTTTGCCGAGCCAGGGCATAGGGGCTGCGCTTGAGTTGCGGCAGTTTGTCCTTCACCGCGATGGAGCGCGGCACGTTCCATTTCGGGCTGAGCACCAGATAGGCCATGTTGGCGGTGAAAGCCGGGGTCTGCCGTTCCTGTCGGCCCACCACCACGTTCGACTCGATGACCCGCTTGTCGTCCTCGAACACCTTCATCTTGAAACTGGGGATGTTGACCAAGATATAGCGTGAACCAAAATCGTCCGGCATCCAGCGCCAGCGCTCCAGGTTCAACTCGACCTGACGGATGCGCTCGGTCACCGGCACGTTCAATGCCGCTCGCGTCGCGGCGTTGACGGTTCCAGTTTCCGCCAGACCATGTCGTTTCTGGAAGCGGCGCACCGCGTCGGCCACCGCCTTGTCGAACGCGGCCGACCCGTTCTTGCCGAGCGCGTCACCGCCGGCCAAATCGCCGCTGGCCTGAAGCCGAACGCGCAAATCCCGCACCCGCGGACCCTGCGCGCCCGGCGCCAAACCGGCGACAACCGTCGGCCAACCGCTCGCCGCCGCAACTTCGCGGTACTTGCGCAGCACCTCGCGCAACTGGACATAGCCCTTGCCCTGTGGCCGCAGCGCTCGCAGCGACGGACCCACTGTCTCCTTCGTCAGCGCCTCTTGCAGCATCGCCGCCAGATCGCGGGAACGCGGCTTGATCGCCCAGTCGGGGTCCACCTTGCGGGGCGAGAACCGGCCGGCCAGCAGATGGGAACCATAGGTCAGAAAAGTATCCGTGAACAGTAGATCGAATTCGGCCAGGGAACTTTCGCCTGCTCCCGATCCCTGCTGCTCGATGGCTTTGAGCCGCTTGCGCAACTCGGCCGGACGGTAATCGGCGCCGCGCAAGCCCTCCTGCTCGGCTTCGGCTACGGCCTTCAACAATTCCTCGGTCGCCGCTGATGGGCTGCCATCGGCGTTGAGCCAGCCCGCCCGATAATCGCGTTGGGCGTAGAAGCGGATGGTGGACTCCGGCGACCGCAGGAGATAGCCGTCTACGGTCAACCGGGTCGGCGGCGGATCGGTTCGCACCCGCTGGCAGATCTGGTCGGCGATCCGGCTGTCGAGGCCCGCGACGCTCGCTGGACAGGGCGGCAGAGGCGGCGGGCCGACCACCGTCTCCGCTGGCGGCGGCGCCTCGGCGGGTGCGTCCAGCTCCATCTCGTCGGTCTCCGCCGGCTGACTATCTCCAGCCGGACGGGATGCTTCCAACTCCCGAGGCGTATTCAGGCTGGCCACGATCGGCGTGGCGGCGCTTTCGATCCGGGACCCTGGACCACCAGCGACTTGCGCGGCTGCTGGCCAAGTATTGAGTGCGCAAGCGCTCAATAGGGTGCAAAACCATAGGGGTAAAATAATGCGCTTCGACATGGCGGCGACGAACTCAAGGCTTCTGGAAGATAGATCGTATCGTATCATTATATCCACAGAGTATCAAAAAAACAACTGTTTGACTACAATAACAACAAATTTACCAACAAAACTTTCTATCTCAATCGGTCATTAGAACGCTGCGGCGATCGATAATTTCAGTTCCCGCCGCTTTTACCAATGCGAGACTTCACGCAGTTCCAGCAAAATTTCGTTCAGCGGCGCCCCAACGCTGTCCACGACGCAGACCAGATTGGCGACGCCGCACACCGACTGAGTAGCGCCCCGCGCGATCCAGCCGCGCGGGGGAGTCCAGCCCCGCATGCCGGCGAACATCGCCAGTTGATCGGCATTGCCCTGGATCATACGACGATAGTCGTGCGCGAACCGTGCCAGCCGAACCATATCGTCGCGGCTCATCAGACCATAGCCTTCCACCAAGCTGCCATCGTCGCGAAAATGGCAGATCGCGTTGACGCCATCCAGAGCCAGCAACCGCTTGATCATGCCCATGGAAATCAGCTCCTAAGCTTCCAGAAGAGCGAACGCGGCCTCGTAATCGGCGCTTTCGTTAGCCATGACCACGCCCAGAAACGGCGGCAAACTGGATTTACCCTCCTGTTTATATTGTTCCCGGCGCAGGCCACTGACCACCACCGACCAGTCGAAACCGATCAGCGTGAATTCCTGAACCGGATAGAAGCCCGTCATGGCGGTGACCTGTTCCCAACCGCGCGCCTGCATGGCGGCGATGCTCATGTTGGCGGCGCACATGTGGGCCAGCAGATCGAGGGTGGTCGGACTGAGCCAGTCGGGATAGGCGATGCGGTGCTCCAGCAGTTCGCCGCTGCCGCGGAATTCAAACGCCGCCATCGCGCCGGGCAGCCGCATCAATTCGTCGAGTGTCGCCATCGTTCGTTTCTCCGGCTCCCGTGGCTGACGGTGCGGTCGAGTTAGATCAGGTCGGTGTTGATATCGGCCAGCTCCTGGCGCAGGAAGCCGACAATGTCGTTGATCGAGGCTTGGGCGTTATCGAGCAGGCAGAATACGTTCGCCATCACGCACAGGGTATGACCCGGGCCATGCACCAGCCAGCCGCGCGGCGGATGCAGCCCGCTGCCCGGCCGTAGCGCTTCGAGCATCGCGCTTTCCATGTTCGCGCCCATGGTGGTGGCGCGGCACATGACGGACGCCATGCGGGCGTACTCCTCGGTCAGGGCGCCCCGGTAGGAAAACCGGTCGCCGCGATAGGCGTACTCGCCGGCGGCGACTACGCCGGGTTTGGCCAGAAGTTCGCTCGCGATGCTCATGCCGGCGATATCCTCCGTTGGGAGTTGGCTATAGAATGGTTAGCTGACGCTAGCGCCGGCCCGAGAGTTCAAAGTTCGCTAAACCATAGTCAAAGCGCCCCAAAAATGCACGCGGCAGCGCAAGTTGGCGCATGATTGCTTCCCCCTGTCTCGCCGAACATGTTCGAATTAATCCGTCCGCCTGCGCTCGACCCAACGGTCCTGCCGATCGAGCCGACCTTGCCGGAAATCCGGGCCGCGCTCCGCGATGCCGCCGCCCTGGTCTTGCAAGCGCCGCCGGGGGCCGGCAAGACCACCCGCGTACCGCTGGCGCTGCTCGATGAGCCGTGGCTGGCCGGACGCTCCATCCTGCTGCTGGAGCCGCGCCGGCTGGCGGCGCGGGCGGCGGCGGCGCGCATGGCCAGCCTGCTGGGCGAACCGGTCGGTCAAACCGTGGGTTATCGCATCCGCTTCGAGAGCCAGGTATCGCGCCAGACCCGCATCGAGGTGCTGACCGAGGGCATTCTGACCCGCCGCCTGCAACGCGATCCGGCGCTGGACGGGGTGGGGCTGGTCATTTTCGACGAATTCCACGAGCGCAGTCTTCACGCCGATCTGGCCTTGGCCCTGTGCCTGGACAGCCAGCGCGGTCTGCGCGCGGACCTGCGTCTGCTGGTGATGTCGGCGACGCTGGACGGCGCGGCGGTGGCCCGGTTGCTGGGCGACGCGCCCATCGTCACCAGCGAGGGCCGCGCCCATCCGGTGACCCGGCATTACCTGCCGCGCGATCCCGATGGCCTCGATTTTAACGTCGTGGTGCGCGCCGTGCTGGCTGCCCTGTCCCGCCATGCCGGCGACCTGCTGGTGTTTCTGCCCGGCGGCGGCGAAATCCGCCAGATTCTGCGCCGGCTGGCAGCGGAACCGGCCTGCACCGGGCTGGCGTTGATTCCACTATACGGCGATTTGCCGGGCGACGCTCAGCAACGCGCTCTCCAGCCCGATTCTGACGGTCGGCGCAAGCTTGTGCTCGCCACGCCTATCGCCGAAACCAGCCTGACCATCGAGGGCGTGAGCGTCGTCGTGGATGCCGGCTGGACCCGCGTCCCGCGCTTCGATCCGCGCAGCGGTCTGACCCGGTTGGAAACGGTGCGCATTGCTGCTGACACCGCCGAACAGCGCGCCGGTCGCGCTGGCCGGCTGGGGCCAGGCGCGTGTTACCGTCTGTGGAGCGAATCCACGCAGAATCGGTTGCGGCCGCACCGCACTCCGGAAATGTTCGACGCCGACCTGACGCCGCTGGCGCTGGAACTGGCGCAATGGGGTGTGATTGACCCGTTAGCGTTGACTTGGCTCGATCCGCCGCCGCCCGGCGCGCTGGCCCAAGCCCGCGCGCTGCTGACCGAATTGGAAGCGATGGACGAGCAGGGTCGCATCACGCCAACCGGACAGGACTTAGCGGAACTGCCGACCCATCCCCGGCTGGCGCACCTGTTGCGGTGCGGTGCGGCGCTCGGCCATGGCGTGCTGGCCGCCGATCTGGCCGCCCTGTTGGAGGAACACGATCTGTTGCGTGGCGAGCACCCTTTCGGCTGCGATCTCACGGCCCGATTGGACGCCCTGCAAGCCTTCCGGCGCGCGGGCCGCGATGGCGCGTGGGGCGGGCTGGCCGATCCAACGGCCTGCGTCCGGGTTGACCAAGCGGCGCGGCGCTGGCGGCAACTGTTGCGGGTCGGTCCCGGATTGGAAACGCCGCCAGCGGGGGAAACCGTTGGCCTGCTGGTGGCGCTGGCCTATCCCGACCGGGTGGGTCGGCGGCGTGAGGGCGGCGCGGATCGCTATCTGCTGGCCAGCGGGCGCGGCGCGCGGTTGCTCGCCGGTGATCCATTGCTGGGTTGCGACTGGCTGGCCGTGGCGCACCTGGACGCCGGCGTCGGTGAGGGCCGAATCTGGCTGGCCGCACCCGTCGCGCGCGCCGAACTGGAAATGCACCTCGCCGCGCGGGTGCGGACGGTCGTGGAAGTGAACTGGGACGAGCGGCTGGCGGCCGTGGTCGCCCGCCGGGAGCGGCGGTTGGGCGCCTTGATCCTCGAAAGCGCGCCACTGGCGGACGCCGACCCGGAAGCATTGCGCCAGGCCATGCTGGCCGGCATCCGCCGGATGGGGCTGGACTGCCTGCCGTGGAGCGATGAGCTGAGCGACTGGCGGGCGCGGGTACTGTCGTTACGCCACTGGTTCCCGGAAGACGGCTGGCCGGATTTGTCCGACGGCTGGCTGACCGATCATCTGGATGAATGGCTGACGCCGTGGCTGGGTGGCATCACTCGGCGCGAGCACTTGCAACGCCTGGACCTGGCGGCGGCGCTCCAATCGCTACTGGACCATCGGCAACGGGCGCGGATGAACGAACTGACGCCGACTCATCTGCAAGTGCCCAGCGGCTCGCGTCTGCGCTTGCGGTACGCGCCGGGCGAACCGCCGGTGCTGGCGGTGAAATTGCAGGAACTGTTCGGGCTGGGCGATACCCCGCGCATCGCTGCCGGGCGGATTACAGTAACGCTGCACCTGCTGTCGCCAGCGCAGCGGCCCATTCAGGTGACGCAGGATTTGCGCGGCTTCTGGGAACGGACTTACGCCGAGGTCAAAAAGGAATTGAAGGGCCGCTACCCCAAGCATCCCTGGCCCGACGATCCGTGGACCGCCACGCCGACCCGGCGCGCCCAGCCGGTTCGAAAACCTAGCTCCGGCTGAGCGCGAACAGTCATCTTCTACACCCGCTCTGGATTAAAGCCAGATCACATATTTCGCCGATACTGCCCACCCACATCAAACAGCGCCGTCGTAATCTGGCCCAACGAGCAGCAGCGCACTGCCTCCACCAGCACCGCGAACAGGTTCTCGTTGTGGATCGCCGCCTGTTTCAGTCGCGCCAGCATCGGGCCGCTTTTATCGCGGTTCCGCTCCTGGAATTCCCGCAACCGCCGCAACTGGCTCTGCTTTTCCTCATCGGTGGAGCGGGCCAGCTCGATCTTGATTTGATCCGGCTTGGCGTGCGGGTTGCGGAAGGTGTTGACGCCAACGATGGGCAATGAACCGTCGTGCTTGAGGGTTTCGTAATACAGCGATTCCTCCTGAATCTTGCCGCGCTGATAGCCGGTTTCCATCGCGCCCAATACCCCACCGCGCTCGCTGATCCGCTCGAATTCCTGCAAGACCGCTTCCTCCACCAAATCGGTCAGTTCGTCGATGATGAACGCGCCCTGATTGGGATTCTCGTTCTTCGCCAGACCCCATTCCTTGTTGATAATCAACTGCACCGCCATCGCCCGCCGCACCGACTCCTCGGTCGGGGTGGTAATCGCCTCGTCGTAGGCGTTGGTGTGCAGCGAATTGCAGTTGTCGTAAATGGCGATCAGCGCCTGCAAGGTGGTGCGGATGTCGTTGAAATCCATTTCCTGGGCGTGCAATGAACGGCCCGAGGTCTGAATGTGATATTTCAGCTTCTGGCTGCGTTCGTTGGCGCCGTATTTGTAACGCATGGCCGTGGCCCAAATCCGCCGCGCCACCCGGCCCATCACCGAGTATTCCGGGTCCATGCCGTTGCTGAAGAAGAACGACAGGTTTGGCGCGAAATCGTCGATATGCATCCCCCGCGCTAGATAAGCCTCGACATAGGTAAAGCCGTTGGCCAGGGTGAACGCCAGTTGCGAAATCGGATTGGCTCCCGCTTCGGCAATGTGATAGCCGGAAATGGAGACCGAATAGAAATTCTTGACGGCGTGATGGACGAAATACTCCTGAATGTCGCCCATCATCTTCAGTGCGAATTCGGTGGAGAAGATGCAGGTATTCTGCCCCTGGTCTTCCTTGAGAATGTCGGCCTGCACCGTGCCGCGCACGTTTTCCAACACCCATTCCTTGATCTTCTCGATTTCGTTGTCGGTTGGCGGACGGTGGTTGTCGCGCTCAAATTTCTCCAACTGCTGGTCGAACGCGGTATTGAAGAACATCGCCAGGATGATCGGGGCCGGACCGTTGATGGTCATGGAAATCGAAGTGGTGGGGCAACACACATCAAAGCCGGAATACAGCACCTTCAGATCGTCCAGCGTGGCGATGGAGACCCCGGAATTGCCGACCTTACCGTAGATGTCCGGGCGCTCGTCGGGATCGCAGCCGTACAGCGTCACCGAATCGAAAGCGGTGGACAGCCGGGTGGCCTCGGCGTGTTCGGACAGCTTCTTGAAGCGGCGGTTGGTGCGGAACGGATCGCCCTCGCCGGCGAACATCCGGGTCGGGTCCTCGTTCTCGCGCTTGAAGGCGAATACGCCGGCGGTGTACGGGAAGCTGCCCGGCAGATTCTCCAGCATCATCCAGCGCAACAGTTCGCCGTGCTCCTCGAAACGCGGCAGCGCCACCTTGGGAATACGGCTGCCGGACAGTGAACGATGGGTCAGCTTGGTGCGGATTTCCTTGTCGCGGATTTTGACCACGTACTCGTCGCCGCTGTAGCTCTCCTTCACCTGCGGCCACATATCCACCAGCTTGCGGGCGTGCGGATCGATCTGTAACTCCACCTGTTCCAGCAATGGCTCCAGATCGGCAGTCGGTTTGTCGGCGGCTTCCAGCAGAGCCTTGACCGCGTGCAATTGCTGGCGCTGGCGAATCAGCTTGACCTGCTCGTTCACCTGCTGGTGATAGCCGCGCACAGTGTCGGCGATTTCGGCCAGATAGCGCGCGCGCGCGGCCGGCACGATCACGGTCTTGGCGGTGGTGGCTTTACCTTCCGCTGGCGGCAAGCAGCCCGGCTGTAACGCCAGGCCCTTGTCGCGCAGCGATTCGACCACGCCTTGATAAAGCGCTGTGACCCCATTGTCGTTGAAACGGGCGGCGATGGTGCCGTAGACCAACATCTCCTCGGGCGATTGGCTAAAAGCCTTGTGGTTGCGCTGCACTTGCTTGCGCACGTCGCGCAGCGCGTCCTCGGCGCCTTTGCGGTCGAACTTGTTGATCGCCACCGCATCGGCAAAATCCAGCATGTCGATCTTTTCCAACTGCGAGGCGGCGCCAAATTCCGGGGTCATCACGTACAGCGACCGGTCCACCAACGGCACGATGGCGGCGTCGCCCTGGCCGATGCCGGAGGTTTCGACGATCAGCAGGTCGAAACCAGCCAGCTTGCAGGCGGCCAGGATGTCGCCCAGGGTTTCCGGGACTTCGCTGCCGGCGGCCCGAGTCGCCAGCGAACGCATGTACAGGTTGGAACCCGTGATGGCGTTCATACGGATGCGGTCGCCTAGCAACGCGCCGCCGGTCTTGCGCCGCGACGGATCGGCGGCGACGACGGCGATTTTCAGCCGGTCGTCCTGATCCAGCCGGAACCGCCGCACCAGTTCGTCGGTCAGCGACGATTTACCGGAGCCGCCGGTGCCGGTGATGCCCAATACCGGCACGGCGCGGGTCTTGGCTTCGCTGAGGATTTGCTGGCGCAATTCGGGCGCGACGGCACGGTTTTCCAGCGCGGTGATCAGGCGCGACAGTGCCCGCCAGTCACCGGACTTGACGATGTCGAGACCCTTGGGCGCGTATTGGCCGGGGTCGGTATCACAAACCGTCAGCATGTGGTCGATCATGCCCTGCAAACCCATGGCCTGCCCGTCCTCCGGCGAGAAGATACGGGTCACGCCGTAGTCGTGCAGTTCGCGGATTTCCTCGGGCACGATGACGCCGCCACCGCCGCCGAACACCTTGATGTTGTCGCCGCCGCGCTCGCGCAGCAGATCGATCATGTACTTGAAGAATTCGACGTGGCCGCCCTGGTAGGAACTGACCGCGATGCCCTGGGCGTCCTCCTGCAAGGCGGCGGTGACGATGTCCTCCACCGAGCGGTTGTGGCCGAGATGGATGACTTCCGCGCCACTGGCCTGGAGGATGCGGCGCATGATGTTGATGGAGGCATCGTGACCGTCGAACAGGCTAGCGGCGGTGACGAAGCGAATTTTGTGCTGGGGTTTGACCTTATCGGCGCCGGGAAAGGGGGATTTGAACTGGCTGACGACCGCGGACATAAGAAGATTCTCCTGTCGATGGTTTATGGACACAATCATACGCTTTTACCGCGCGGCGGCGAGGGTTGGCGTTACAAAGCCAGCCTTGGGGTCGGCAATGCCGGCTTGTCGTGATGGCCACAATGATATAAAGAATCAGACAGTGAGGGTTGCCAATAGGGTTGCAATTTTTGCCAGCAAGAGCGCCAACATAGTTGCAATTCGCGCCACTCTAGCTAAGATTGGCATTTAATATGCCCTGACGAACCGAGCGAGTATGTCCGTGATTCCCGAGATCGCGATAACCCCCGTGGCGTTCGTTCGCGCGATCGTGGCGGCCTATCGACGCTATGGCAAAGACCCAAGCCATGCGCTGCGGCGGGCGCGAATTACGCCAGAATTCCTATCGGACCCACAAAACCGGGTCGCCGGGTCGCAAATGCAGACCCTGTTCGGCATCGCTATCCAGGAGTTGGACGACGAGGCGCTGGGCTGGTTTTCGCGCCGACTGCCGTGGGGCAGTTATGGAATGCTGTGCAGGGCTGCCCTCGGGTCACCAACCCTGGAAGTTGCTCTGAAAAGGTGGTGTCGTTATCACGGCTTGCTCACCGACGATATCACGCTGAAATTCGCCGTGACCCGGTCCGCGGCATCCATCGCGATTCGGGTCAACCGGGATTTGGGCGAAATGGAGGAATTCTGCTTCGCGACGCTCTTTCGGTATATTCTCGGTTACGCCTGCTGGGCGGTTAATTCGCGGATACCCTTGCTGGAAGCCTGTTTCCCTTTCGATGCCCCGGAGCATATCAGCGTTTATCAGGCGCTTTTTCCTGGCCCGCTGCATTTTCGTTCCGAATCCGCCAAGATCAGTTTCGATCCTCAATACGCCGCGTTGTCTATTCGCCGGGACGACCGGGCCTTGAACAAGATGCTCCAGCACGCCCTTCCCCTGACGATGTTTCCCTATCGCCGGGATCGGCTGCTGGTTCAGCGAGTGCGCGAGCTGTTGAGAACGCAACCCGATGGTCTGCATACCGGCGAATCGCTTGCCAAGGAGCTGCATGTCTCGCCCAGAACGCTACACCGGCAATTGCAGGAGGAGGATGCATCGTTGCAGGCGCTAAAAAACGAGGTTCGGCGGGACAGGGCGTTCGATCTGCTGAACAGAACGTCCCGACCCATCAAGCAAATTGCCTTGGCGGTGGGATTTCTGAACGAAAAGAGCTTTTCCCGCGCGTTCAAGCAATGGACGGGCGCGACACCGGAATCCATCCGGGAAAAAGGCCGGCATTTCGGCCCGTGACGGTTTATGAAAACCGACAACCTGTTCTACAGAATTTTCAATACCTTGCCTGCCCTGGCTTTGGAACTGGCCGGCGTCGCGGTCGCCAATCCCGCCGGTTACGGATTTCGCGCCGAGGAGGTCAAGCAAACCGCTTTTCGTTTGGATGGCCTGCTGATTCCGCCCGCCGACGACCCCACCGCGCCACTAATTTTCCTGGAAGCTCAGGCGCAACCCGACGACGATTTCTACGGCCGGTTCTTTTCGGAGATTTTTCTCTATCTGTACCGTTGTAATCCTCGTCCGTGCTGGCGCGCGCTGGTGCTGTATCCACGTCGCGCCATCGAGCGGTCGGATCCCTGCTACGCTTCGCTGCTAACCCTGTCGGAAGTGCGACGGGTGTATCTTGACGATTTGGCGAAGATTTCCACGCCCAGTCTCGGCTTGCAACTGCTGCAACTGCTGGTCGTCACCCCACATGATGCTGCGGAACAGGCTCGGCGCTTGGTTCAACGGCTTCAGGTCGCCGACAAACCGTCACCCTTGCCTTTAGCTGAAGCGTTGGACCTGATCGAAACCATTCTGGTCTATCGTTTACCCAAGCTGACTCGACAGGAGATTCAGGCCATGCTCGGATTTACTCATGCTGATTTGAAGAAAAGCGTTTTTTATCAGGAAGTTTTCGCCGAAGGCCGACAGGAAGGCCAACAGGAAGGCTGGCAGGAAGGCCGACAGGAAGGCCGACAGGAAGGCCGACAGGAAGAATGTGTTGCATTGATTCTACGGCAATTACAGCGGCGTTTCGGCCGCCTTCCGGCCAAGCAGGCGCGGCGGGTTCGCGGTCTATCGCTGACGACCGCTGAAACTTTGGCGGAAGCCCTGCTCGATTTTCAGACTTTGGACGATCTTGCCTCTTGGCTAGACGGTCAAACCGACCCGCCAACTTCTTGAAGCGTTCGCTTTCAGATGGTGCGGTGAAACATGGAAATAAAGCGGGAGACCTTGGCCGACGCCTTCGGCGTCCAGCACGCGCCGGCTAGCGCGCACGCCCGCATCGTCTCGCTGGTGCCCAGCATCACCGAACTGCTGTTCGCGCTGGGGTTGGGCGACCAAGTGGTGGGCCGCACCCATTACTGCATTCATCCGGCTCCGCTGGTTGCGCCGTTACCGAGCGTCGGCGGCACCAAGAAGATCCGTTACGCCCGGCTACAGGCGTTGCAACCCACCCACGTCATCGTCAACATCGACGAGAATCCGCGCGAACTGGCGGAACGGTTGATGACCGACGGTTTGCAAGTGATCGTCACCCATCCGCTGACCCCGGAAGACAACGTATCGCTTTACCGGTTGATCGGCGGTATTTTCAACCGCACGGTGGAAGCGGAGGCGCTGGCGGCGCGGTTCGAGCGGGCTTTGGCGGAATTGCAGCAAGTCGCTTGGCCCCGGCGGCGGGTGCTGTATTTGATCTGGCGCAAGCCGTGGATGGGCGTCAGCCGGGATACCTATATCGCCCGGATGTTGGCGCTGGTCGGTTGGGAGATGTTACCGGTGGAATCCGAGGCGCGCTATCCCGAATTGGCGTTGGACAAGGCGCTACTGGATACCGCCGATCTGATCCTGTTCAGCAGCGAGCCGTACCGTTTCCTGCCCGAGGATTTGGAAACCTTCGCCCGTGATTACGGTTGTCCGCCGGAAAA
>WBUJ01000264.1 GCA_008933795.1 Candidatus Contendibacter sp.
CTATCCCCCCGGATCGGCTTACCGACCCGCGCCGCCTGGAGCGGCCGCCCCCCATGGCAATCCAGCGGCTGATTACCGGTATCCTTATTCCTATCCACCGGCGGCGGCGGCGCCCGTTTACCGACCCGCGCCGGCCTATCCCACGCCCTATCCCTACTCCGTCCCGCCCGCCCGGCCATCCGTCCGCGATGAAACGAGCGAACCGCCGACTCTTCCCCCACCGAGCCGATTGTAATGGCCACAAAAAAACCCCGCTCGCACGGGGTTTTTTTACCACTGCCAAGAAGCTGGGCTTACTTGTACATCGACTTCTTAAACATGCGGTTGATCTTTTCCTCGGTCGCCATACTCATGGACTTGGCTTCGTTGGCGGTATCCAGGGCATTGCGCGCCATAGCCTTGGCTTCGTCGGCATCCTTCTTCACGGCGGCCAGATCGCTGGTGCTGGCGCAGCCAACGGTCAAACCGGCGATCAGGGCCAGCGCGGAAAGCTTGGTGACAGTCTTGAGGGACATCTTCAACTCCTTAAAATCTCATTTCAAACAAAAAAGGTGACATTTAACGACGCTGTCGTTAAAGCACAACCAAGTTGCAACAACACAACAAAGCTATTATATAACGAAACTTGAGCTTGCGGACAATGGCGAAAGCGCCGGGATCAACGAATTTCAACCCGCATGCCCTTTCTGACCCACGGTCTAAGCGCCTCGATCTGGTGGTTGTCCAGCGCCACGCAGCCGCTGGTCCAGTTGATGCCCGCGCTGTGGATCCGTGGATCGCCCACTCCCACCCCATGAATGCCAATCTGCCCGCCCAGCGGCGTATCCTGCGGCGGGGTATGGCCGGTGATCCAGGCGGCGCGGATGCGCTCGTAGGTCATCCGGTCGATCCGATGTTCTCGCAACGCCCGCTCCGCGTAGTCGGGATTGGGATAATCGAGGCCGATGAAGGTCTTGAACCGACTCTGGTCGTTGATCCAGCCGATCCGGAACACGCCGGTCGGCGTCCGGTTGTCGCCGCGCCGGAACTTGATCCCGGCCCCGCTGCTGCCCAAGGCGATTGGGCGGAACACTTTGACCGGCTGACCACCCCGCATGATGCTCAGCGTGTCGGCCTTGGTATCCACCAGCAACCAGGGCTCGCGCGGCGACGCGGTTTGGCTCGCCAACAGCGGTGGCGCCGATTCCTGGAGATCGTTCGGGGCGCAGGCGCTGGTCAGCCCTGTCAGCATACCGAGAAAAATAACCCGTTTACCGAACTTCCACATACCGGTCCTCATGCCTCTTGTTGCTATTTGCCACTGAGCTAAAGTTATAAAACAGCCGGCGTGGCGACGCAAGATCAGCTTCATCGAGCGCGGAACCGCGCGCCCACCGTCAGAATCGCGGCTCCAACGCAACCTGACTCAGCAGGGAGTTACCCACGAAGCAGTTTTCCTTGGCCTTGCGATGCAATTCCCGTACTGCATCCTCGTCGGGAATCGTCGCGCCGCCAAACGTCGCCTGGGGTCGCAAGGTCATCCGGGCGACCATCATCTTGCCTTTCTCGTTCTTGCCCAGTTCGGCCACTGGCTCGTCCTCGTAGCGGTCCACCACCAGTTTCCTGAGCGCGGCGATGGACAGAAACGTCAGCATGTGGCAACTGGACAGCGCCGCCAACAGCGCCTCTTCGGGATTGCTCATCTCGGGGTTGCCGGAATAGTCCGGCGCGGACGAGCCTCGCACGGTCTGCCCGCCAGCCAGCCGCCAGACATGGTCGCGGCTGAAGGTTTTCACGTCGAAATCCGGCGTAGAACGTTGCCAACTCAGGCCAATGGAAAAACTGGACATGATGCCTTCCTCACTGTGTGATCAAGATGTCAACGGCTGGCCGGTTGCAGCGCCTCCAGCGCCGCAGGCGCGCAGACGTCGCCGCGCAGCGCCTGCTCCAGGCGGGCGATGCGCCCACGTAATTCGTCGTTCGCCGCTTCCCGTTGGACCAGCAGCACCGCGCTATCCACCGCGTGGATGCCGGATCGCGCCCCACCCTGGAAGCTGGACCCCGCGCCGCCCATCAGCCAGCCGGCGGCCAGACCGCATAGCAAAATCGCCAGCGCCGCCAACCCCCAAACCCAAGCCCGCTGGTAGCGCGGAACCGCCGCCTCGGCGGCGTAAACCGTGAATTGTTCCTGTTCCTGCCGACTCATGACGGATTCCTCAGCGTTCGACGGTGAAGGTCGTGACCGGGGTCACCGTATTGGGCCGGACCACGCCCTTGAACGCCGATTCCTGGCCGCCCCGGATCAGGCGTACCTGAAAAGGCGTTTCCCGGGGATTTTGCTCATCCTTGCGCGGCGCATAGCGCACGGCGACTTCGTAACTTCCCGGCACGGCCCGACCCGCCGGCCAGAAGGCGTTCTCCACCGGCCGGTCGTTCAGGCTGTCGCGGGCAGCGTTGGCGTCCACGTCCAGGGCGCCGCCGCACGTGGCCGGATTGCGGTAATCCAGTTGTTGGCCGGACGGGCAGCGCACCACCAGATCGAGATCGCCCGAACTGTTCCACAACAGCGTCGCGGTAATCTCGCCAGTCGCCGCGCCAGCGGCGGACAAGCGGTTGGCGAATTCCCGGCGTTCCTCGGGCGTCGGCTCGGCCTTGACCGGCGGTTCCGCTCGGGCGGGTGGTTCGGCCTTGACCGGCGGTTCGGCTTGGGCCGATGGTGGTTGCCGGGGCGGCGCGGTC
>WBUJ01000089.1 GCA_008933795.1 Candidatus Contendibacter sp.
GAATTGACCAACGCCGGGATGGACGACTATTTTCTCAAGCCGCTGCGGTTGGCCAAGGCGGGTTTCGTGGTGCAACAGACCGCGAACCTCGGGGTGGCCGGCGCCACCCGGATCATGGCGCCGATGATCCGCAATATCATCGGTCGCCTGGATCGAGATCAACTTTTGAGCATTAGCGGCTATATCCGGCAACTGATGCGTTGACGACGCTCGCGATGAAAAGCCGTCAGGTGACCCTACGATGGAAAATCCCGCCCCGTACCGGACTGGCTCGACTGTTGGCCCCGGAACCGCCCCTCGCCATGGAAGTTCTGGTCGCAGCAGCCCACGCCCGCCGCCAGGGCATCCCCTACGAGACCGGGCGAACGGTTGCTCCAGCGGCTGCCGGAACGATGGCGCGCCTTGTCCAACCTTGTCCTGAGCGACAAGGTCCACGCCGGGGACGTGGCCCATGCCGTGGCCGCGCTGATCGACAGCATCGAGAACGATGCCGGGCGACGTGGACCGCAAACTTCACCGAGTTTCGCCGCCGCCACGGCCCGACCGCGCGGGCGCCCGAAAGAGCCCGACCCCGAACCCCGGGGTTTGGAAAGCCAGTGCATTCGGAGGAAGGATGAGCTTGTCGACGACAGTGACGGACGGACCCCTGACGATCGGCCATGGGGATACGATCGAGCATTTCCTGACCGGTCAGAAAGGCCAGCCGGTGACGATCCACTTGGGGTCGGGCGAAGCCCTGACCGGGATGGTCCGGGAGGTAACCGGCCCGCTGGTGCATTTGAGCGACCTGACCGGCCAAGCGTTTTCCGACGCAGTCATCGTGACCAAAAACATCACGGCGGTGCTCGTCCGCGCCAAGACGCCATGATCGCCGCCCTGCCACCGAATTCGCCCCGCGCCCCAGGGCTTTGCCTCGACCCAGAGCAACCTGGCGGTGCTCCATTTCGGTATCTGCCGTTCATGCACGGCGAGGCGCTGACCGACCACAGGAGCGCGCGGTGCGGCTGTACCAGCAACCCGGCCTGGAAGACAGCCTGCGCTTTGCCCGCCACCGCCACGCGCTGATCCAGCGATTTGACCGCTTCCCGCACCGCAACGCCATTCTGGGGCGGACCAGCACCGTCGAGGAACTTGCCTACCTGACCTCGCCCGAGGCTTTTCGCGGCTGAAATCTCAGGCCAACATCTAACCACTCCCTGTAGCCGCCCGGATCGCTTGCGCCAACCGCTGCGGCTCATCCGTCCCCAGCCGGAACCGCTTCCCCGACGCCAGCACGATTTCCACCGCTTCCCAGCCGGAGACGTTGTACAACCAGCCGTGCGGGGTGCGGTGGATGCCCCAACCGTGAATCCAAGCGTTCCGCACCGGCCGGGCGTCCGTGATCTCGGCCAGCGGAATCCGTTGGCGGATCAACCCGGTGCCGAAGCAGAAGCTTAGGTGGGTGGCGTCGATCTCGACGGTGAGCGAAAAAAATAGCGCCAGAAACGCGGCCATCAGCACCGGCCCCAGCGCGGCGAGCGACATCAAGCCGGTCATCATTCCGAGACCAGCGAAGAGTACTGCCGCCAGCAACAGGGACACCGCGATCACGGCGCCGAATTGGGTATGGTGGTAACGGAGAGCCGGATGCATCGGGCAGGCCTCGATCAAGGTCGGAATCACGTTTTGCTACAGTGTAGCCCTTTCATCCCGACCGGACCGCACCCATGGCTCGACGCCCCCGCTCTCGTGCCTCCCGCTCCTTCCCCAAAACCCTGACCGGCATCCTCGTGTCCATCACCCTGGCCGTCCTCGCCGCCCTGGGCATCAAGACCGACTGGTTTCACGGGAGACCCTCCGCTCCGCCCACGGAACGCTGGGCCGGCGCGCCGCTCGCCAGCCCATGCCACTCGCTGAAAAGACCTGCCGGTAGCGGGGTAGACGACCGTTCAGGGTCTGTGCGGCAGGGTCTCGATGCTGACGCGGGCGGTCCCGTCCATCGCCAGTTGTCTGGCGGCGGCGCGCGAGAGATCGATGATCCGCCCACCCCCGTGCGGTCCACGGTCGTTGATCGTCACCTCGACCGCCTTGCCGTTCCCGAGATTGGTCACCTTGGCCCGGGTTCCGAGGGGCAACCGCGGATGGGCGGCCGTGAGCCGGTGCTGGTTAAAAGGTTCGCCGCTCGCGGTCTTCTTGCCGTGAAATCCCGGTCCGTACCAGGATGCCTTGCCCACCTGCTTGCCACTCGCGCCCGCGTCGGGCGGGATACCGGCGGACAACGCCAGGACGCCGATCAACATGACGCGCGAGAAACCGGCCCCACCTTGGCGGGGGAACCGAGCTTTAAGGCAGCGTTCGTTACGTTCGTTCAAGAGTCAACCTCCATGGATGGGCCGGAGGAACCCCGTGATCCTTTCGGGGAAGCAGAGGTTCATTCCGAGCCGCTCAAACAGGAAGGCATGAAGGGTACCATCCCTTTTAAAACGATGTCTTCATCATTATCGATGAAAATTGCCAATATTTGACAGCTTCTCATATTTTTTATATTTAAATCAGCAAACTAATAAAAAAATATTTTCTATCTTCTTTTTGTTTAAACGGCTTTTATCTGATCTTTACTGCCTTTTCCATCGGTTTTTCTGTTCTCGACGCTCCTCTTCCACCCTTTCGCGGTTGATACGGATTTTTTTCATTTATTTCATGGCGTTATTTCTAGGTTTCGCGCATGAACGCATGCGATTTGCCGTATGAGGCGACCACGAACGACATTCTGGTCGAACTGAAAAAAGCATTCCCCAGGCCGGGCGCTGCTTGACGAGCAGGAAGCCGCCGGAAGTGCGCCACCCTTGCCGCCGCCAGCGCCTTCCCCCATCCTCAAGCCAGCCCTGCCGCCGGCGGAATTTGCCCAGCTTCAACCCCGGCTGACGGGTACCGCCCTAACGGAACCTTGCCGCTTGACCAAAGCGACCACCCGCTAATCGTCGTCCTCATCCTCGTCTAGCAGGGCGATTTTCCGCTGCGGCACGGTTTTGGGATCGACGGTGATCGGTCGGTAAATCTCCACCCGGTCGCCGTCGGCGAGCGGCGTGGTCAGCTTGGCGATTTTGCCAAAAATGCCGACCTTGTTCTTTTTCAAATCCAGGTCCGGGCAACGCGCCAGAATGCCGGAGCGTTCGATGGCTTGATGCACCGTACTGTTGTCGGGCACATCCAGGGACAGCCAGATTTGATGTGCCGGTTCGGTATAAGCAACGCTGACTTGCATGATCCTCTCCTATCTTCAGTGCGACGAACAACCCCCACCCACAAACCCTTCTCCCACAGGGGGAGGGGAGACAGGCATTTGAAATCAGGCGGCGGATGGCGACTGCTGTACCCCCGTTTTGGTCTTGTCCCGACCCATCGCCCGCCGCTCCCAGCGTCGTTCCGCCGCCCGCTTGCCGGCCAGCAGAAACCCCAGCACCAGAAAACCGCCGGGTGGTAATAGCATCAGCAGAAAGCCCTTGTATTTCGGGATGAGAGTGGTTTCGAGAAAGGCAAAACCATCGCCCAGCAGCAGCGAGGCATGGGCGAACAAGGTGGCGCTGCCCAGGATTTCCCGACAACCGCCGAGCAGCATCAACGCTGCGGTGTAACCCAACCCCATGGCCAAGCCATCCACCGCCGAGGCGAACACCGGTCGCTTGGAAGCAAACACCTCGGCGCGGCCCAGCACCGCGCAGTTGACCACGATCAAGGGGATAAACAGCCCCAGTACCTTGTACAACTCGTGCAGCCAGGCATTGATCGCCATGTCCGCCAGCGACACCAGCGCGGCGATCAGCAGCACGAATACTGGAATCCGCACTTCCTGACTGATCAGGTCGCGGCAACTGGCGATGACGATATTCGAGGTGAGTAGCACGCCGGTGGTCGCCAGCCCCATGCCGAGGCCGTTGGTGGCCGTGGTGGTGACCGCCATCAGCGGGCACAGCGCCAGCATCTGCGCGAAGACGACGTTGTTGCGCCAAAGACCGTCGGTGAAAATGCCGCGATAGTCCTCGCTCATAAGCGGTTTCCTCGGTCGGGAGCCGGTTGGCCAGCGATGGATCCGGGTGCAGCCTCGTCCAGCAACAAGGCGCGATGAGCGGCGAAGAATTCCAGTCCCGCCTTGACCGCCTTCACTACGGCGCGCGGCGTGATGGTGGCGCCGGTGAACTGGTCGAACGCGCCACCGTCCTTTTTCACCGCCCATTGGTCCGGTTGCGGATCGTTCAGCGAACGGCCGGTGAAACTCAAAATCCAGTCGGATTTGCTCAATTCGATCTTGTCGCCCAAGCCCGGCGTCTCGTTGTGGCTGATCACCCGCGCGCCCAGCAACGTGCCCGCTCGATCTACCCCGACGGCGATCACCATCGCGGTGTTGCCATAGCCCGGCGCGCTGACCTGATAGCACACCGCTTGAACTTGTCCGCCGCGCCGCGCCCGGTACACCACCAACGGTCGGCCGCCATCATCGACGGTCACCGTATCGCGCACCAGATCGTTGTTGTAGTACTTGGCGGGAATCACCTGCTGCAAGGTGATTTGCAGATCCTCCAACTGACGTTGGGCGATGTCGGGGCGGGTCAAGTGATCGGCCACGCCGATGGCGGCGCTGGTCAACAGGGCTACGCCGCCCAGCAAAGCCACGTGATAGCTCAGCCGTTGCCGGTATTCCGGCTTCAGGAACCACAGGTTCATTCGGCCTCTCCCGATCCGACGGGCGGACGTTTGGCGCGCTCGGGCACCGGACGCGATTGACCGCGCCAGGTGCGACCGTAAATACGCGGGCGAACGTAATGATCGATCAATGGCGTGGCCGCGTTCATCAGCACCACCGCGAACGCCACCCCTTCGGGATAGCCGCCCCAGGTGCGAATGATGTACACGAGTGCGCCGCAGCCAGCGCCGAAAATCAGTTGCCCCAGCTTGGTGGTGGGCGAGGTCACCGGATCGGTGGCGATAAAGAACGCGCCCAGCATCAAACTGCCCGACAGCAGATGCACCGCCGGACTGGCGAACCGTTCAGGATTCAGCCCATGAAACCCGCCGGCCAGCACCAGCACCGTCGCCAGCAGGGCGACCGGCACGTGCCAGGTCATCACCCGCCGCCACAGCAGCCACAAGCCGCCGAGCAGGACCAGCAGATCGGCGGTTTCGCCCAGACTGCCGCCGGTCCAGCCCAGCGCGGCGGTCCCGGCCTGGTAATGGCCGGGCAGGATTTGGCCGAGTTCGCGGGCCATGCCCAGTTCGGTACGGATGTGCCCCAGGATGGTGGCGCCGCTCACCGCGTCGATGTCGGAGATGCCGCCAAGCGTGATCGTCAAGCTTTCCAGAAAACCGGGCGCGTGACTGGAAAACAGTGGGCGCGGCTCCAGCCAGAGCGTCATTTCGACCGGAAACGACACCAGCAGAGCCACCCGCGCCAGCATCGCCGGATTGAAGATGTTCTGACCAATGCCGCCGAACACCTGTTTGCCGATCACGATGGCGAAAAAGCCGCCGACCGCGCCGATCCACCACGGCGCCCACGGCGGCAGCGACAAAGCCAGCAACACTCCGGTCAGCAGGGCGGAACCGTCCAGTAAAAACGGTCGCACCGCGTGCCCGGCCAGCCGCAGACAAACCGCTTCGCACAACAGGCACGCCAAGATCGTGACCAGAAGCAGATTCAAGGCCGGCCAGCCGAACAACACGATGCCGTATAGCGTCGCCGGCGCCACCGCCAGCAACACCAAGCCCATGAGGCGCGGCACGCTGTCGGGTGCGTGCGCGTGGGGCGCGCTGGTCGGGAACAGGCTCATGCCGCCGCTCCAACCTTCGCTTTGGCTTGGCGTTTTTCGGCTTGCCGCCGCGCCGCCGCTTCGGCCTTGGCCTGCTCCGCCCGCGCCAGCCGCGCCTGGTGCTGTTCCAGCAAGCGACGGGTTTCCTTGACCTTCTGTTCCGCCCGTTGCCGGGCTTCCAACGCGCCCCGGGCGTATTCGAAATACTGCACCAGCGGAATATGCGAGGGACAGACGTAGGCGCAGGAACCGCAACTGATGCAGTCAATCAGCCCGAACGCCTCCGCTCCGTCCAGATCGTCGTGGCGGGCGCGCTTGGACATTTCCAGCGGCATCAGACCCATCGGACAGGCTTCGACGCAGCGTCCGCAGCGGATGCAGGGCGAAGGTGTCGCTTCCAACCGGGCTTCGGCGGCGGTCAGCGCCAGAATCCCGTTGGTGCCCTTGACGATGGGCACTCGGGTACCCGGCAGCGGTTGGCCCATCATCGGCCCACCCATCAGCAGACGGGAGGTCGCTTCCATCGCGCCGCCGCAGAACGCCAGCAAATCCTCCACTAGCGCGCCGATGGGGGCTTCCAGATTTTGCGGCCTGGCCACGGCGCCACCGGTGACCGTGATGATCCGCGAGATCAGCGGATGGGCCTGGCGCAACGCCCGATGCACGGCGTAAGCGGTGCCAACGTTGTGCACCAACACCCCGGTATCGGTGCCGCGTCCCCCGGCGGGTGTTTCCAATCCGGTCAAAATCTGGATCAACTGCTTGGCCGAGCCGGCGGGATAACGCGACGGCACCACCACCACCCGGATTTGCCGCTCGGGCTGGCAGGCCGCTTTCATGCTGGCTACCGCTTCCGGTTTGTTGTCCTCGATGGCGATCACGGCATTGGACGCCTGTAAGGCGTGGAGCATCAGGCGGATACCGTCCACGATGTGCTCGGCCCGTTCGCGCATCAGCCGGTCATCGCAGGTCATGTAGGGTTCGCACTCGGCGCCGTTGACCGCCAGAGTATGTACCTTGGCCTGCCGCGCCTTGCTGAGCTTGACCGCCGCCGGGAAATTCGCTCCACCCATGCCGACGATGCCCGCCTCGCCGATGCGGGCGGCGACCTCCTCGGGTTCCAGCGCGAACGGGTCCGGCGGCGGCTCCCGCTCCAACCATCGGTCCTCGCCGTCGCTCTCCAGCGTGATGGTCGGCAACGGCAGACCGGACACATGCGGCGCGGTGAAATCACCGATGGCCACAATCACGCCGGAGGTAGGTGCATGCACCGACGCCGAAACCCCGCCCTGCTCGCGCCCCAGCAATTGGCCCTTGCGCACGGTCTGCCCGACCTTGACTGCCGGCACCGCCGGCCGGCCGGTGTGTTGTTGCAGCGGAACATGCAGCCGGGAGGGCATCGGTAAGACTTGAATCGCTTGCTCGGCGCTCAGGTGCTTCTGTCCGGCCGGATGCACGCCACCCCAGAAATCGAACAGTTTCATGGCATTAAACTCCAAAACTCAGTGTCGGCTTGGGCCAGTGCCAGTTCTTCAGGACGGGGGTAACGGGGCGCAGTTGCAGGCATTCGGTCGGGCAAACTTCCACACACAGCCCGCAGCCGATGCACGCATCCTGGATGACGCCATGAATCTGCTTGGGCGCGCCGATGATGGCGTCGGTGGGACACCTTCCGCCGCAGTGGGCACAGCCGATACAGGTCGCTTCGTTAACCTGCGCGAGCAGGGGTGGGCCGCTGTTCGATGCGCGGTCCACCGCGACGCCCAGCTTCGCCGCCAACGTCCGAACCAGCGTCGGACCGCCCGGCGGACAAAGCGTGACGGGGGCCTTGCTGGCGGCCAGCGCCTCGGCCGCGCCGCCGCAACCCGGATAGCCGCACTGCCCGCAATTGACTCCCGGCAGCAGTTGCTGGATTTCCTCGTGCAGAGGATTGCTCTCGACTCGCAGATAGCGAGCGGCAAGGCCCAGCACCCAGCCCAGTGCAAGTCCCAACAGCGTCAAACTCAAAACGGCGGCGATCATCTGCAATGTGCTCCCAAAGACAGGATTCCCTCGCCCTTCGGGAGAGGGTCAGGGTGAGGGCGAACTAGCGCGTCGGCAGGCCCACGAACCCCATGAACGCCAGCGACAGCAGGCCGGCGGCGATGAAACCGATTGGAGCACCGGCGAAGGCTTCCGGTACGTTGGCCAGCGCCAGCCGCTCGCGCAGCCCGGCGAACAACACCAGCACCAAGGTAAATCCCAGGGCGGAACCGAAACCGAATAGCAGGCTTTCCAAAAAGCTGTGCGGTTGCTGAATGTTGAGCAGCGCCATGCCGAACACGGCGCAATTGGTGGTGATCAGCGGCAAATAAATACCAAGCACCTGATACAGCGCGGGACTGGCCTTGCGGACGAACATCTCGGTGAATTGCACCAGCGCGGCGATGACCAGGATAAAGGCGAGAATCCGCAGAAACTGGATGTCGAGTGGAATCAGCACGTAGCGTTCCAGCAACCAGCAAATCGAAACCGCCAGGGTCAACACGAAGGTGGTCGCCATCCCCATTCCCACGGCGGAATCCACCTTGTTGGAAACGCCCATGAACGGGCACAGCCCCAGAAACCGGACCAACACCACGTTGTTGACCAACGCCGTGCCTAACAGGATGAACAGGTAATCGCGCATGTCGGCCTCCGCGTCATGCACCGTTTGGGGCAGCAATCATGCCAACGGCTTTGACTACCATCATTCCTAATTTAATCAAATTGTTATCCACGGCGATCCAGTGCGGAGATCGGTCGGAACACTGTAGGGTTTGCGACATTCCGGTGCGGGAACGGCGGTCGGTTGTGATAAATGCCGCATTGCGATGGATTCGATTTATCGCACCCCTCTCTTGTCCAGAAACGGAAAAACCCTTTCCTCCCCGCTCGATTCGACCCCAACAGCGGTACTGGTCATGGTTTTGCATGTTGTCATCGAACCCACCTCTCTATACACGCAGCGCCGAGTACGCCCATGACCACCCAAAAAGATCAGAAGACAGTCGGCCGCTCTCCTTCCACCGAAACCGATGCGAGCGAAACTTGGCCAACCGCCGGCAATCTGCCGCCCTGGGTGTTCGCCAAGATCGTGGATCAGTTGACCACCGCCGTTTGCCTCACCGACACCGCCGCTAACATTCTCTACGTCAATCGCGCGTTTACCGAAGTCACCGGCTATGCCGCCAGCGAAGTGATCGGCAAGAGCACCGCCATGCTGTCCGATCAATGCACCCCGCCCCGGATCTACGAGCAGATGTGGCGCCAGATCAAGCGCGGCCGTCCCTGGACCGGGCTGCTGGCCAATCGCCGCAAGCAGGATACGGTGTACCTGGCGGAACTCACCGTGTTGCCGGTGCGCGACGAATGGGCGCAAACCGCCTGTTTCCTTGGAATTTACCGCGACGTGACCGCCATGCACCACCTGGAGCAGCAGGTGCATTATCAGAAGGCGCTGATCGAATCGATGGTGGACGCCGCGCCGGCGGTGATCGCCCTGCTCGACGAAAACGGGCGGGTGATTCTCGACAATCACGAGTACAAGAAGCTGGTCGGCGATCTGCGGGTGCGCGAACCGGCGGCGGAATTCCTGCGCGCCCTGCGGGAAACCTTGGGGGATAACTTTCCCTGGGGCGCGCACGCGGAGCACGGCTTTCGCGATAAGGAAGTCTGCTTCGATCCGGGCGGCAAGGGGCAGCCGCGCTGGTTTTCCTGTTCCGGAGTCTGGTTCCGCGAGCAGGACGGCAGCGCGGCCAACTTTTTCAAACCGGTGCGGCAAACGTATCTGCTGCTGATGGCCAACGAAATCACCACGCTCAAGCGCCAGCAGGAGGCGGTCGGCATGAACGCCATGCGCGCGCTGCTGGCCGAACAGGAACGGGTGCGCAGCATGCGCGAGGCGCTGCAAGCCGCCATTTTTCAAATGCAGGGACCGTTGAATCTGATCGCCGCCGCCCACGACCTGCTGGAACGGCGCGGCGCGCAAGGCGACCCCGCCCTGCGCCACGCCCTGCGCCAAGCGACGACGACCGGCCAAGCGGCGCTGGAACGACTGCGGGCGCTGATTCCCGAAGTGCCGCTGGAGGCGGCTGCCCCGGTCAACATCAACCAGTTGCTGCGCGAAGTGCTGGAACTGTGCAAGCAGCGCCTGCTGGCGGGTGGCATGATCGTGGACTGGAAACCGGCGCCGACGCTGCCCGCCATCACGGCGCGGGCTAGCCGCCTGCGCGGCATGTTCAAGCAGTTGCTCGACAACGCGCTGGACGCCATGGAAGGTAACCGCCAAAAGCCCCGCGAACTGCGCATCGTCACCAGCGTTCGCGATCAAGCGGTGGAGGTCGTTATCGAGGACACCGGACCGGGCATACCCCCGGCTTTGCACTGGCGGATTTTCGAGCCGTTCTTCACCACCAAGCGCGCGGCCACCCATACGGGTCTGGGGCTGGCGCTGGTGCAGGAGGTGGTCAACGAACAGCGCGGCGTGATCGGCCTCGATTCGGACTACACCGCCGGCTGCCGCTGGCAGGTGTCGCTGCCCATCAAATATACCGACGGCTCCTGATCACCGCTGAAGAGACGCCTCATGGATCGCTCTGAATTATTGGAGATCGAACTGGCGACCCTGTTCGGGGTAAGCCGGATTCTCAGCCAGCCCTGCCCGCCGCAGGAAACGCTCACGCGAGTATTGCAAGTGCTGCACGATCGGGGCGAATTGCTGCACGGTATGGTCTCGCTGGTGGATCCCGACAGCGGCGCCCTGCTGGTCAACGCGGTCCACGGCCAGCATCCATCGCTGGACGACGAACCGGTGCGCTATCTGCCGGGCGAAGGCTTGCTGGGAATGGTGCTGGAGCGGGGCGAGCAAGTGGTGCTGCCGCGCATCGCCGACGAACCGCGTTTTCTCAACCGCCTACGGCTGTACGATCGGGAGTTGCCTTTTATCGGCGTGCCGATCCGGGCTGGGCCGGGGCAATACAGTGGCGTACTGGCGGCGCAACCGCCCTGTCGCGACCAATGGTTGCAGGAACGCGCCCGCTTTCTGGAGATGGTCGCCAACCTGATCGCTCGCAGCGTGCAAACCGCCCGCGAAGCGGAACGCGAACGCGGCGCGCTGACCGCCGAACGCGATAGCCTGCGGCGCGCGGTGCGCGGCCATCACGGTTTCGACAGCATGGTCGGCCACAGCCAGCCGATGCAGCGGGTGTTCGAGCAGGTGCGACAGGTGGCGAAGTGGAACACCACGGTGTTGGTTCGGGGCGAATCCGGCACCGGCAAGGAATTGATCGCCTGCGCCATCCACTACAATTCGCCGCGCGCCGGCGGGCCACTGCTCAAGCTGAATTGCGCGGCGCTGCCGGACAATCTGCTGGAATCGGAGTTGTTCGGCCACGAGAAGGGCGCGTTCACCGGCGCGATCAACCAGCGCAAGGGCCGTTTCGAGCAGGCGCACGGCGGCACCTTGTTTCTGGACGAGATCGGCGATATTTCTCCGCAGTTTCAGGCCAAGCTGTTGCGGGTCTTGCAGGAAGGCGAACTGGAGCGGGTTGGCAGCAGCCAGACCCTGCGAGTGGACGTGCGGATCATCGCCGCCACCAATCGCGACCTGGAAACGGCGGTAGAGGTCGGCGAGTTCCGCGAGGATCTGTATTACCGGCTGAACGTGATGCCGATTTTCATGCCGGCGTTGCGCGAGCGCCCGGAGGACATTCCCGATCTGGCGCGGTTTCTGGTGGACAAGATCGCCAAACAGCAGGGCCGGATGCTGGCGATTACCGACAGCGCCATCCGGCTGCTGATGCGGCACCCCTGGCCCGGCAACGTGCGCGAACTGGAAAACTGTCTGGAGCGCAGCGCGATCATGAGCGCCAACGGAGTGATCGCGCAGGATGTGATCGAACTGAGCGGACTGAGTCCGCGCGGCGCCAGTGCGGTGCTTGCTTCCCTACCGGGCAAGATCGAACTGGACGACCCCGATCTGGACGAACGGGAGCGGGTCATCGCGGCTTTGGAACAAGCGGGCTGGGTGCAAGCCAAAGCGGCCCGTCTGTTGGGCATGACCCCGCGCCAAATCGCTTACCGCATTCAAATCCTCGACATCAAGATGCGAAGGTTGTGAGGCGGTGGTCTTAATGGGTGCAATGCAATGACATGGTTTGAACGGTTAACCGGCTTCAACGAAGCGTCGCCCCGTCAGGTCCACGAAAATCTTCGGGTCGAGGGCGAGGTTCTAACCTCGCTGGTCAACGGCAGGACGTATGTTCATGGTCGCCTGGAAACCCCCTCTCTACTCGAACTGCGGAATCGGGTCACGACCCTGGGGCCGGCGGCGGGCAAGCTGTCGTTACGCGAGGTCGTCGCAGACGTAAAAGAGTTGCACGTCGATCCAGCCCATGCGGGCTCCTTGTTTCAAGTGGCTTCCCAGTTCAATCTGCTGGAAATGACCTCGCCCCGCGTCACGCCCGAACAGGGCGTCGGTATTTACGAAAATGATCCAACTCAAGGCCCAGCGTGCGCCATTGCCGCCGGCGCGGGAACGATTTATCGAAACTATTTTGCCCGCGTGAAGGGTCATATCGGTCAATCGGCCCATCATCAGATCGATTGCCTGGCGGATATCGGCATGGCTTTGGACAATCCCAGTCATCACTTCTGGAAAATGAAAAACGGCTATGTCCTGGCCTCGCGCGGTGGTCTCGGCAAGATTTCGAGTCGGCTGGCCGCATCGAGCGAACACGACTTGGATCGATTAAGGCGGTTCTTGCGGATCGGCATCCAATGGAGTACCCAGGTTACGCTCGAGGGTTGCCAACATCGGGTCACCCAAGCGTATTGCGCCGCCTTGCCGGTCGCCTATTCCCATCTCCCCGCCGAACTTTGGGAAAATTTCGCACGCCTCGTTCTCGACGCTTCGTATGAAGCGACGATTTGCGCCGCGATCCTGAACGCGCTGAGCACCGGCAATCGGCGGGTGTTTCTGACGTTGCTGGGTGGAGGAGCGTTTGGCAACGATCCTGCTTGGATCATGAGCGCCATCGAACGCGCTCTAAGGTACTATGAACGCTACGATCTTGAGGTGGCTATCGTGAGCCATGGCGCGTCGAAACGTGCTGTCCAACAGTTTATCCAACAACTGACATCCCCCTAACGCGGCCTGCCGCCCATCCAGCATCCGGTTCCGTACCCGGGATCAACGGACCTTCCTAACTCCCCCATCCCGCTGCTTCCCTGACTCCGCAAGCGCGGAGTTTCGGTTTGTGCCATTCCCGACAATCGCCGCTTCCGGGTTGTGGCAAACACCACAGCGCCCCGATCTTTCCGAGTAAAAAATCAATCTCGACAAGATGTTGGTTGATGATTTCAATCAGGCACGCCGGTTGCTAGGGAGTTTCCGCCGTCCGCGCCGCCAGCGGCGGGCCGCAATCCGCTTTATCCGACTTCATGCTTCCGGGGGAACACCGATGGAACCGACCAGCCCGCCGACCACCGCCGGCGCTTCGCCAGGGTTTCATCCCTGCTATTCCCCGGAAGCGCATCGGCATTTCGCCCGCTTGCATCTGGCGGTGGCGCCGAAGTGCAACATTCAATGCCATTACTGCAACCGCAAGTACCATTGCAGCAACGAATCGCGCCCTGGCGTGGTGGCGGAATTACTGACGCCGGAACAAGCGGTCAAAAAAACCTTGGCGGTAGGTTCGGCCATCCCTCACCTGGCGGTGGTCGGCATCGCTGGCCCCGGCGATCCCTTGGCCAACCCCGAGCCGGTATTCGCCACCTTGCGGGAATTGCGGGATCAAGCGCCCGATTTGCTGCTCTGCCTGTCCACGAATGGCCTGGCGCTGCCGGAACATGTCGAAGAGTTGGTGGCGCATGGCGTCCACCATGTCACCATCACCATCAACTGCATCGATCCGGAGATCGGCGCGGAAATTTATCCGTGGATCGTCTGGCAAGGCCGCCGATTGCGCGGACGCGAAGCGGCGGCGACGCTGATCGCGCAACAACTGAAAGGACTGGACCTGCTGGTGGTGCGCGGCGTTCAGGTCAAAATCAATTCGGTGCTGATTCCCGGCGTCAACGACGCTCATCTGCCGGAAGTCAATCGGGTGGTGCGGGAAAAAGGTGCGGTTCTGCACAACATCATGCCGCTGATCGCCCGCCCGGAGCACGGCACTCATTACGGCGTTACCGGACAACGCGAACCGACCGCCGAGGAACTGGCGGCGGTGCGCGCCGCCTGCGCAAGCAGCGCGGGGATGATGAGCCATTGCCAGCAATGCCGCGCCGACGCGACCGGGATGCTGGGCGAGGAACGCGGTGGCGAATTCAGTATCGCCAAGGTCGAGGCCATGACCGTGGACCCCCAGGCGGCCATGACCAAACGGGCGGAGGTGCGCGCGGCTATCAGCCACCGATTGACGCAATTTCCCCGGCTGGCGTCGTTGTCAGAGCGGCGACTGCCAACTGCTCGCCAACGCTCCCCCGCCCGTGAAAACGCGCTACGGATCGCGGTGGGCAGCACCGACGGCCAACGGATCAACGCCCATTTCGGACATTTGCGGGAACTGTTGATTTATGACGTCAACACCAGCGGCGCGTGCCTGAGCGAGCGGCGGGACATCGGCCGTTATTGTCATGGCGCCAGCACCTGCGGCGATGGCGAAACCGCGCTGGCCGATGCGATTTGCGCCCTGCACGATTGCACGGTGCTGCTGTGTGCCCGCATCGGTTTTACCCCTTGGCGAGCGTTGCAGGACGCCGGCATTCAACCCGACAGCGAACATGCCGGGGAACCCATCGATCTGGCGTTGCAGACCGTTCATGCCCAATGGCAAGAGCGCGGGTGGCTGACACCGCCATTGCGCGTATGCGCGACCGTCAACCCCTAACTTCAGCCTCCAACGACGGAGAGACCACCCATGAAAATCAGTGCCCGCAATACCTTGAAAGGGATCATTACCGCGATCAAGGGAGGCCCGATCATGACGGAAGTGACCATTGATTTAGGTAATAGTCAGAACGTGGTGGCGGTCGTCACCACAACCTCCAGTGAGCGCCTCGCGCTCGACGTCGGGATGGCCGTACATGCGGTCATCAAATCCACCGATATCATGATCATGAGCGACTGAACATGGCCAGAGCCAAGCTGACTTTTGCGGATGTCGATGTGACCGCCACCGTGCCAGCGGGCACGCGGGTAATTGAAATTTCAGACAAAATTAGTTCCGGCATCGTCTACGGCTGCCGCGAGGGCGATTGCGGAACCTGTTTGATGAAGGTGGTCGAGGGTCTGGCAAACCTGAGCCAGCCGTCAGTGTTGGAAGCCCGTATCCTCAAGGAACATCTGGCCGGGCGGGATATGCGGCTGGCCTGTCAGGCGCAGGTGCTGGGCGATGTGACCGTGCGTCCCGCCTGATCGTTTTTCCCTCCATTTCCCCCTACCAGAGAGAGCACCTCATGCCCTTAGTCACCTTTTCGCACCCCGAACACAAAACCAAGACTGTTTACGCCACGGCCGGCAGCCATATTGATACTGTCCTGAAAATCGCCAAGGCCAACAAGATTCCAATCAATTTCGACTGCCAGGACGGCGAATGTGGCACTTGTTTGGTGAAGGTGACGAGCCTGGATAAAAAGGCCCGGATGGGCGGCCCGCCGACTGAAAAGGAGCGAAACCTGCTCAAGCAGTTGGGCAAACTGACTGACGGGGATATCAGCCGGATTCTGGTGGACGACATTCCGCCACCCTGGCGGTTGGCCTGTCAGATGATCGTGCGCGACGAAGATATCCTGGTGGAATACTGACGGATTCCCCGTTATGTCGCCGCATCCGCGTCTGCCGCAATCCCCGGCGTCTCCCGGCATCGGAGTGCTCGGCCAAAGCTATGGCCTGCTGATGAGCCACAGCCGAAGTTTGCCCAACGACGACGTGTTGGCGCGGATGGTGGCTTCCCAAGTCGGAGGCGGTGGCGCGCTGCCGGTCGGCTTGGGCTTGTCGCCAACCGAATTCACCGCCCTGCTGGATCGCCATTTCCCCGCTGTCGCGTTGCCGCCATCAGTCCGTCGCCCGCCACCGGTCTGGGATGCACGATTACTGGAGGAGAAGGACGAACTCATCAGCTTGCTCGATTTTCACCGAGCGGGACGGGATGTGTCGGAACGCTGGTTGAGTGTGATCGTCGCCACCGGCTGCATGGCGAACGATCATCTCTGGCAGGATTTAGGCTTGTGGTCGCGTCGGGATTTGAGCGAACTCATGATGCGTAATTTCCCGGCGCTGGCCGCGAAAAATGACCGTGATATGAAGTGGAAGAAGTTTCTCTACAAACAGCTTTGCGAGCAGGAAGGCGTCTACCTTTGCCGCGCTCCGTCCTGCGCGGTCTGTTGCGATTACTCTCTTTGCTTTGGGCCGGAAGAGTTAATTAGCCGGAACTGAGGAGCGAGACTTGCCTGGGTGCTTAACGGGGCGGCGGATAAGCCGCGAGGGCGGAAAAGCCGAAGGCTTTGACGACCGGAGTCGGCTTGATCCGCTGGTTGTGCGGCGCTTCGCGCCGGGCAACCAGCGGATGTCATCCGCCGCCCCGTTGAGCGACGCCGGAGCGCGCAGCGCGGAGGCGTCCGCTCCAACGGCTGGTTAGATTGCGCTCTGGCCGAGTGGCGGTAAACAGGTTGCGAACTCAAACTGCAACTCCAGCAAGGCTCCAGGAGGGAAAGGCTCGCTCGTCACTAGGTTAGCCAAATTCGCAGCCATTAACGACAGGGCATTGGACGCGCGAATGATATTCAGCACCAAGTCTACCGGGTAGCCCTTTCTGTGCCGGTGTAGGGCGTGGATTCCCCCGTGAACGAACGAATTCAGTGGCTTCCAGTGGTTCGCTTGGAATCCTTGGAGAGAAATCAGAACGGGTTCGGGTGCGCGGCCTTCGAGCGCTTCTAGCATTTTTGCCAGCATAGCCATCTTTTCACTCTCACCAGCCTGCTCCCGACTGAAGCCATTCATTAGCTTTTCGATCGTGGAGTCAGGTGCGACGTACAGAAGCCAGAAGCCGCGTGTCAGAGCCTCATATTGAAGGCGCAGCATACCGATTGAGGAAGTACAGTTACGGGCCGCCGCTAGGATTTTAAGGCTCTGAGAATGCTCGAAAGTTATACCCACCATTCCGCGGACAGCGGTTATCCGGTCAGATGGGTAAAGAGGGGGATGCTCCAGGACGGGCAATAGGCGCGATTCGAGTACGGCGGATCGGGATAGGAGGTCGTCCAGCACGGCAGTTCCTGCGCAATCTAATCGGGATAGGGAGAAGCCTTACGGCTCCCCCCTCCCACACCACCGTGCGTACGGGTCACGTACACGGCGGTTCGATGGATTCAATTCCTACCGGGGTGCGAGGCTTGGCAACCCCAGATTGCT
>WBUJ01000265.1 GCA_008933795.1 Candidatus Contendibacter sp.
GGCAGCGGGAGGGGCGGTTCGGGTTCGGGCGCGGGCAGGGCTTTGGTCAGCACGGCGTCTTGCCACGGCAACGGCAGGGCGTTGACCCGCCGCCAGTAGGCGGCTTGCCAGGGTTCTGGCAACGAGGAGAGGAGGAGCTGCAACCGAAAGCCGGCATGACCGACGCCCGGCACCTTGCGACTCACGAAACCGGGAATACGTTTGCGGACAGCTCGCGGCGTTACTCCTACTGCTGTCGCAATGTCGGCCACATCAAGCCACGCATCTCCGTCCATGGCTCATTCCTCGCCCAACTCATGCCGCAGGACGGCCATGATTTGCCGCCCGATGCCGCCATGAGGATTGCGGTCGGTCCGCTGACCCCAGCGCTGCACCACGAGTTGCACGGTGCGCGGCGGATACCCGTGCTCCAGCGCCCAGCCCCGCAGGCTTTTTCCGCGTTCCTTCAGCTTGGCTTTGATGCTCATGGTATGCTCACCATTGCGTATAGTGAACGTAGTATGAGAATCAAAGTTATCTAAGTCAAGGGGGAAGTATGAACTTTACTTCTCTTTCGTCGCCGAGACTCAAGGAAGAACGGGAGCGGTTGAAGCTGACTCAGGCGGATATGGCGGAAAGGTGCGGCGTGAGCCGGGAAATCTGGGGAAAGTACGAACGAGGACAGGCTGTGCCTGGAGGAGAAGTATTGTTCACCCTGGCCCAGGTTGGCGCGGACGTGCAGTACATCCTAACTGGTCAGCGATCTACGGTTGCTTTGCCGAACCGGGAAGCGGCGCTCGTCGATAACTACCGAGCGACTGATGAGCGGGGAAAGCGGATCATCGAACAGACGGCTTCTGCTGCGGCGGAATCGCTCGATCTGAAGCAGGGAGGGAAGGCGGGCTGACTGGTTCCCTTGTCGGTTCCCTAGTTCCCTTGTAGTTCCCTTGTCAGGTTCCCTTGTAGTTCCCTTGTCAAACGAACACAAGGGAACTTTTGATTAAAAAAACATCAAAAACGGCCTTTTTTCCCCGTTTCTCTCAACACAGGTGGCGAAATTCAAGATTATTGTTTGGGGCTATCAACCCAGAGTGAATATTAGATATTGCTAATATACTCGATAACCGAATGATCTGGTTCAGATTTCGGGGAAAATGACGAAACTGCTCTTCTCTCACTACAGGCGGTGTTTAACATACAGGCGGTGTTTAACACAGCGCGCTACAACAGGCGGTGTTTAACAGTGATAATCAAACCATGCGGCGCTTTACACAGGGAGCGTGGAAAAGCCATAAGTGCTTGATTCGATGGTGGCTACGGGTGGACTTGAACCACCGACACCGGCATTATGAGTGCCGTGCTCTAACCACCTGAGCTACGTAGCCACGAAGAGAGAGGTTTGAAGAGAGCGAATAATTATGCGGATGCGGCGGCGAGGCGTCAAGGGTCATATGTTGCATCCGCCAGGGCAATCGCGCTATGTCAACATAACAAATTGATTTAACTGGATATTGATTTGCCGACGCGCCAGGTCGACATTTTGCAACTGTTTGATAAATATTTAGAAAAATGCATAGCGCGATTGCCCTGGTTGCATCCGCAATTCTCAATTTTGGTGATTTCGTTCTGTTGGGACAATCTTTCACCTCGGACCCAAGACGCTTGCCTGTCGCGTCAGTTCGGTGATTCTGCCCCAGTCGCCCGCCGCGAGTGCGGCCCGGATTGCCGCCAGTGTCGCCGGGGTGCGCAAGGTCACCTCCAGCACCCGCACGCCGCCCGCGACCAGGGCTTTGGCCAGAGGGACGGCGTGGGCCAGATCGTCGACGACGAGGACCGGAATGACCGGGCCGACGTGCAGGACTTCCAGGACGTTCATGGCGTATCTCCCTGGGTGAAGACGAAGTGATTGTGGCCCCGCGCGGTGTTCGGCGAAGAAGCCATGCCGGCCGCTGCCGGGGGTGCAAAAGTGATCGCCCCCTGCTCCGCCCCGGTCGCATTGGCGCGAAACACGCCGAACAGCTCGCGCCCCAGGCCGTGCTGGCAATCGCTCAAATCCACCGGTTCCGGCTGACGCTCCGCTAATTCTTGGGCGGACACCCGCGCTTCGAGAACGCCGCGCTCGCCGTCGAGCAAAATCACATCGCCGCTGCGCACCCTGGCCAGCGGCCCGCCGGTCAGGCATTCCGGCGTGACGTGAATCGCCGCCGGCACCTTGCCGGACGCGCCCGACATGCGGCCGTCGGTGACCAGCGCCACCTGGAAGCCCGCGTCCTGCAACACGCCCAGCGGCGGGGTCAGCTTGTGCAGTTCCGGCATCCCGTTGGCGCGCGGTCCCTGGTAACGCACCACGGCCACGAAGTCGCGCCGGAGCTCGCCCCGGTCGAACGCGGCCATCAGCGCCTCTTGATCGTCGAACACCAGGGCGGGTGCTTCCACCACCCGATGTTCCGGCTTGACCGCCGAGGTCTTGATCACCGCCCGGCCCAGATTGCCCCTCAGCAATTTGGTCCAATGGAAGCGAAGCTAAAATTTGACGACATATAAGTAACTGCTAATTCGTCCGGAGCGTAGCGGACGCTCTTTCCAAATATCTCCGGCTCTATAAGCTTTCCCGTGGAGGCCACAAGATATCGTGGTGTGGGTTCAGACCCAACGTCGTGGACCCTCGATATCCAACCACAGCCGGCGGAACAGTTCGCCCGGATCATCCAGGCCAAAACAC
>WBUJ01000090.1 GCA_008933795.1 Candidatus Contendibacter sp.
TCGGCTTGGCCGCCACCATCGGACGGGGCGCTACCGTCGGCCTGACCATCTCCCGAGTGCGCGCGGCGACTACTACCGGCTTGACGGACGGAGCCGCTCTGACCACCATGGGTTCCCGTGGCCGATCCGGCATCGGGGCTTTGATCTCCTCGCGCGCCGCCGGACGAATCATCGCCACGCGCGCGACCGGCGCCGGACGCGCTATCGGCTCGTCGTTCTCTTCCTCGTCCGACGACGCAGCCGGTTCACGCCGAACCAGAATCGGCAGCGGTTCCGGCGGCGCGGGCGGCGGCGATGCCAAGCCATAATGGGCAAAGCCATAATCGAGCAGCTTGCGTGCGTCATTCCACAAGGCGCCGCTGTTGGGGCTGTTGAGAATGGCCACGATCAAGCGGACCCCACCGCGATCCACCTCGCCGACAAAACAGCGCCGGGCCTTAAGGGTAAATCCGGTCTTGCCGCCAAGCGTCCCCTCGTAGGAACCCAGGAGTCGATTATGGTTAACCACTGGAACCATGCGCCAGTCGCCGTATAGGCCCTGACTCGACTCGATCCGCAAGGCCGCGTTGCGGGTGCGCACGATGTCCGCGAACATCGGATGATTCATCGCCTGACGGAAAATCAATGCCAGATCGTAGGCGGTCGAGTAATGATCATCGTTAGGCAAGCCGTGCGGGTTCACGAAATGGCTGTTGCGCGCACCGATTTGCCACGCCCTGGCGTTCATCAGATCGGCGAACCCGGCCATCGAACCGCCTCCCGCCTCGGCCAGGGTCTCGGCGGCGTCGTTGCCCGACTTCAGCATTAACCCGTACAACAGGTCCTGCGTCAGCGCGGCTTCGCCGGCCCGCAGTCCGATGCGGCTCGGTGGCGCGCTGGCTGCTTGCGGGCTGACCAACACCCGGGCATTGGGGTCGAGGCGTTCCAGCGTCACCAGCGCGGTGAGCACCTTGGTGGTGCTGGCCGGTGGCAGGCGCAAATGAGGTTCCTTGGCGAACAAAACCTCGCCCGTGGTCGGGTTCATCAACACCGCCGAGAGAGCCGCGACCTCCGGTTGCAAGGAAATTTCCCACCCATCCTGTCCCAACGCGGGTCCCGCCACTATCCCGAGAACTAGAACCAATATCCCGGGATAGGGTCCACCATTGCGGAACGCATCGAAAAATAGCTTTAAAAACATTTAATTGACCTCATCGCCATTTTGAATTCGGATTGGGCCGCCCATGCATGCGGCGGTAGCAACCTGGTCGCCGGGTTCACGCCGAAAACACATTTATCTATTTTGGGTGAAAATACGCCGGCCGGCTAGGGTACGACGCACAAGAAATTCATCGTCTCCCCTTGGTCGGACCAGACGTCCAGTGGCTGACGCCTGGCAAACGCACAACAGCTATTCGATCCGGTCGCGCCGGGCGAACAGGATATCCCTGACCGCATACCCCAACCGCCAGCCGCGTTGCTCGAACTTGGTCGGAGGCCGATGCATGGGATGTGGCATGAATCCATGCCCAGGCGCCCGGTTGTTGAGTTCGGAAGTGGCGTTCAGAATACTTAGAATGGATCGGGCGTAGTCCTCGCAATCGGTGGCGATATGCAATTGTCCCCCTGACTTGAGTTTTTGGACCAGCAGCGCGACGAAGGAAGGTTGAATCAGACGACGCTTGTGATGCCGCGCCTTGGGCCAGGGATCGGGAAAGAAAATCCGCACCTGGTCCAGGCAGTCGTCCGGCATTTGCCGCTCCAGCACCTCCACGGCGTCGGCGCACATGACGCGCAGGTTGGTTAACGCCAATGCCTCTGCGCGTAGCAGCAAATGCCCGATGCCCGGGCGATGAACTTCCAAGCCCAGATAATTCGCCATCGGATCGGTGCTGGCCATGGTCGCCAGCGCTTCGCCATCGCCAAAACCGATCTCCAGCACCAGCGGCGCGTGACGGCCAAAGAGGACTGTCGGGTCCAATGGGGCGACGCCGGCATCGACCCCAAAGCGTTGCCACAACGCGGTGAGCGCCCGCTGCTGGGCGCGAGTCATGCGGCCTTCGCGGCGGACGAAACTGCGAATTCGGCGCGTCGAAGGGGAGACGACATCCGGATCATTCAATCCAGACCGGATTCCCGAGGCAGGTTGTGCGATGTTGACTGGATTCATGGCGCTTCACGATTACCGCAACTATTTAATTCCAGGAAACCTCAAAAAACTGGATTTTCCAGATAATCCTGTCTAATCGGGCCAGCTATCGAAACAATTGCGGAAATAAAAAAATGTTTTTACAATAGTTCCGTGGTTCAAATCACGAACTCCCCATAACTCTCATAATGATGGTAAACAATCGATCATGAATGAAATTGACGATCTCATCGAAGCCTCGTCCATCGAGCAACTCAAGATAATCATCGAGAAAGCCCAGGACTCCATCGAGCAAAAGAAAGCCGGCGAAATCGCGGCCATCCAAAAGCAGATGGTCGAGATGGCCCGAAGAGTCGATATGGCGCCGGAAGACGTGCTCAACTTTTCCGGCCGCAAACGGAGACCCGGCAAACCGAAGTACCGCAATCCCAACGATCCCGAAAAAACCTGGACGGGTCGCGGCAAACCGCCACGCTGGCTGAAAGAAATGGAAGATCCCGAAAGCTGCCGGATTCCGGAGTGATCCCGATTTCCACCCGGACCAAGGCCGCCGTGGTTCGGTAATCACCAACCTTGCAAAGGCCCTACTTTATCGCTAACATTTGAATTACGCCAGTTCGCCGCGATCCAGGCGGTGGCGCATGGAATCCCGTAGCGGGTGTAGTTCAATGGTAGAACTTCAGCTTCCCAAGCTGATAGCGTGGGTTCGATTCCCATCACCCGCTCCAACACACAGGGTTGCGTCACACAAGGCGTAACCCTTTTTTGTGGCTGCGATCTTGCCGCTCTGCTCCGGCCTCCCCCATTCAAACCTTGCAACGAGGAATCCCCGCCATGATTCACGTCGCCATCGCCGGCGCGGCCGGCCGCATGGGCCGCCATCTGTTCGAAGCCTGTCATCCGGTCGAGGGGATGTGCTGTACCGTGGCCTTGGAGCATCCCGATCATCCCTCGATCGGCGCTGACGCCGGCGAACTTGCCGGCATCGGGCGCTCAAACGTGCCTATCGCCGCCGATCTGGCGCCGCTGGTCGAACACTTCGACGTGCTGATCGATTTCACCCGCCCGGCGGTGACTCTCGCGCATCTGGCGCTGTGCCAGACCGCCGGCAAGGCCATGGTCATTGGCACTACCGGCTTCTCGGCCGAGCAGAAAACCGCTATCGCCCACGCCGCCGAGACCATTCCTATCGTCTTCGCACCGAACATGAGCATCGGCGTCAATCTCAGTTTCCGGCTGCTGGAACTGGCGGCGCAAGTACTCGGGGACGGCGTGGATATCGAGATTATCGAGGCCCATCACCGCCACAAGGTGGACGCGCCTTCCGGCACCGCGTTGGCCATGGGGCAGGTGATTGCTCAAACGCTGGGCCGCGATCTGGAGCAATGCGCCGTGTATGGCCGTAAGGGCGTCACCGGCGAGCGCGACCGCGCTGCCATCGGTTTTTCCACGGTGCGGGCCGGCGATATCGTGGGCGAACACACCGTGCTGTTCGCCGACGTAGGCGAACGCCTGGAAATCACTCATCGCGCCTCCAGTCGGATGACCTTCGCCAAGGGCGCGGTGCGCGCCGCCGCCTGGTTGGCGGGGCATGGTCCCGGTCTATTCGATATGCGCGACGTGCTTGGCCTGCGCTGAACAAACTCGCCGGCGACCACCCGACACCTAGAGCAGGTCGACGTGATTTGCTAGACTCCGCGCTAGGCTAGGCCTATTTTTTTGCACCGTATCATGGGAGCGGCCTCCGCGCCGCTCTTTCATTGCGCGTGTTCATCCTGGAGGCTTTCTTGAGAAAACCCGCGCTTCTGGCCTTGGAAGACGGCAGTCTGTTCCGGGGCGAATCCATCGGCGCCGAGGGTCACGCCCAGGGCGAGGTCGTGTTCAACACCTCAATCACGGGTTATCAGGAAATCCTGAGCGACCCGTCCTATTGCCAGCAGATCATCACCCTGACCTACCCGCATATCGGCAACGTCGGCGTCAACCGGGGCGACGAGGAAGCAACCCGCATCCACGCCAGCGGCCTGATCGTGCGGGATTGTCCGCGCCGCGCCAGCAACTGGCGCAACCAGCAACCGCTGGACCATTACCTGCGCGAGCGCGGCGTGGTCGCCCTGGCCGGCATCGACACCCGCCGGCTGACCCGGCTGTTGCGGGAAAAGGGCGCGCAAAATGGCTGCCTGATGGCGGGCGACGCGCTGGATGTGGAACTGGCACTGCGGCTGGCCCGTGAATTTCCCGGCCTGAAGGGTACGGATCTGGCCCGCGTGGTCAGCGTCTCCATCCCCTACACCTGGAATCAGGGAACCTGGCGGCTGGCCGGCAACGGCTTTCCGACGCTGAACGATGCCCGCTACCACGTGGTCGCCTACGATTACGGGATCAAGCGCAACATCCTGCGGATGCTGGCCGAACGCGGTTGCCGGCTGACCGTGGTTCCGGCGCAAACCCCCGCCGGTGAGGTGATGGCCTTGCAGCCCGACGGCGTATTCCTCTCCAACGGTCCCGGCGATCCAGCGCCTTGCGATTACGCCATCGCCGCCATCCGCGAGTTACTGGAAATCGGCGTGCCATTATTCGGCATCTGTCTGGGCCACCAGTTGTTGGGGTTGGCCAGCGGGGCGCGCACCGTCAAGATGAAATTCGGCCATCACGGCGGCAACCATCCGGTGCTGGACCTGGACAGTGGCCGGGTGATGATCAGCAGCCAAAACCACGGTTTCGCGGTGGACGAAGCGACGCTGCCGCCCAACCTGCGCCCCACCCACCGCTCGCTGTTCGACGGTTCACTGCAAGGCATCGCCCGCACCGACCGGCCCGCGTTCAGCTTTCAAGGCCATCCCGAAGCCAGCCCCGGCCCGCACGACGTGGCGCCGCTGTTCGACCGTTTCATCACGCTGATGGCGGCGCGCGCCGGCCATTCCTAGAGTTGCCGTTATCCTCACCCGCTCGCGGTTCGTTGCCCGCCAGGTAGAGTCATGCCCAAGCGTACTGATTTGCACAGCATCCTGATCATCGGCGCCGGTCCCATCGTGATCGGTCAGGCCTGCGAGTTCGACTATTCGGGCGCGCAGGCCTGCAAGGCGCTGCGGGAAGAGGGCTACCGGGTGATCCTGGTCAACTCGAATCCCGCCACCATCATGACCGACCCCAACATGGCCGACGCCGTGTACATCGAGCCGATCCATTGGCGGACGGTTTCCCACATTATCGCCCGCGAACGCCCCGACGCTCTGCTGCCCACCATGGGCGGCCAGACCGCGCTGAATTGCGCGCTGGACCTGGTCCGGCACGGCGTGCTGGAGCAGTACGGAGTCGAAATGATCGGCGCTTCGCCCGAGGCCATCGACATGGCCGAGGATCGCGACCGTTTCCGGCAAGCGATGCACGAGATCGGTCTGAAAACCCCGCGCTCGGTGATCGCTCACACGCTGGAGGAAGGGCTGGCCCAACACCACGAAATCGGTTTCCCGACCATCATCCGGCCCTCCTTCACCCTCGGCGGCAGCGGCGGTGGCATCGCCTACAACCGCGAGGAACTGGTGGAAATCCTCGAACGCGGCCTTGATCTGTCCCCCACCAGCGAAGTATTGCTGGAAGAATCGGTGCTGGGCTGGAAGGAATTCGAGATGGAGGTGGTGCGGGATCGCGCCGACAACTGCATCATTATCTGCTCCATCGAAAACCTGGACCCGATGGGGGTGCATACCGGCGATTCCATCACCATCGCCCCGGCCCAGACCCTGACTGACAAGGAATATCAGATCCTGCGCGACGCTTCGCTGGCGGTGCTGCGCAAAATCGGCGTGGATACCGGCGGCTCCAACGTTCAGTTCGCCATCAGCCCCGATGATGGGCGCATGGTCATCATCGAAATGAACCCGCGCGTGTCCCGCTCCTCGGCGCTGGCGTCCAAGGCCACCGGCTTCCCGATCGCCAAGGTTGCGGCCAAGCTGGCGGTCGGCTACACCTTGGACGAATTGAAGAATGAGATTACCGGCGGACGCACGCCGGCCTCGTTCGAGCCAAGCATCGACTACGTGGTCACCAAGGTGCCGCGCTTCAATTTCGAGAAATTTCCGCAGGCCGATCCCCGCCTGACCACCCAGATGAAATCGGTGGGCGAAGTGATGGCCATCGGCCGCACCTTCCAGGAATCGCTGCAGAAGGCGCTGCGGGGACTGGAAATCGGCACTGATGGCTTCAATGAAGTACTCGATCGCGCCCATTCCGACCCCCATCTCGTCCTGAAGCAGGAATTGGGCGTGCCCGGTCCCCGGCGGCTGTGGTTTGTCGCCGAGGCGTTCCGGCTGGGTTATTCGGTCGAGACCCTGTACGAATTGACCCGGATTGATCCCTGGTTCCTGGCGCAAATCGAGGAACTGGTGCAAATCGCCGGCGCGGTGCGTACCCAGGGATTAGCGGCGCTGCGCGACCACGACCGGCTGTATTTCCTCAAGCGCAAGGGCTTCGCCGACAGCCGGCTGGCGACTCTGACCGGATCGGATGAAACCACTGTCCGCCAGTTGCGCCAAGACCTCGACGTGCATCCCGTCTACAAGCGGGTGGATTCCTGCGCCGCCGAATTCGCCACCAGCACCGCCTACCTGTATTCCACCTATGAAGAGGAGTGCGAGGCTGAACCGAGCGACCGCGCCAAGATCATGGTGCTGGGCGGCGGCCCGAATCGCATCGGCCAGGGTATCGAATTCGACTACTGTTGCGTTCATGCCGCTCTCGCTCTGCGTGAGGACGGCTACGAAACCATCATGGTCAACTGCAACCCGGAAACGGTGTCCACCGACTTCGACACCTCCGACCGGCTGTACTTTGAGCCGCTGACCCTGGAGGACGTGCTGGAGATCGTCCGCAAGGAACAGCCCCAAGGCGTGATCGTCCAGTACGGCGGTCAAACCCCGCTCAAGCTGGCCCGGCCGCTGGAAGCCAACGGCGTGCCGATCATCGGCACCAGCCCGGACGCCATCGACCGCGCCGAGGACCGCGAACGTTTCCAGCAGATGATCCACCAACTCGGCCTGTTGCAACCGCCCAACCGCACCGCCCGCGAACCGGAGGACGCGGTGCGGCTGGCGCGCGAAATCGGTTATCCGCTGGTGGTGCGGCCCTCCTACGTGCTGGGTGGCCGGGCCATGGAAATCGTCCATCAGGAAGAGGATCTGCGCCGCTACATGCGGGACGCCGTCCAGGTATCCAACGACTCGCCGGTGCTGCTGGACCACTTCCTCAGCGACGCCGTCGAGGTGGACGTGGACGCGCTCTGCGACGGGCGGGAGGTTATCATCGGCGGCATCATGGAGCATATCGAGGAAGCCGGCGTCCATTCCGGCGACTCCGCCTGCTCGCTGCCGCCCTACTCCCTCGGTCCGGCGATTCAGGACCGGCTGCGCGAGCAGATCCGGGCCATGGCGCTGGAACTGGGCGTGGTGGGCCTGATGAACGCCCAATTCGCCATCCAGGGCGATGCTATCTACGTGCTGGAAGTCAATCCCCGCGCCTCCCGCACGGTGCCCTACGTCTCCAAGGCTACCGGCCGGCCACTGGCCAAGATCGCCGCACGCTGCATGGTCGGCCGGCCGCTGGCCGCGCAGGGCGTATCCGGCGAAGTGATTCCCGCCTATTATTCGGTCAAGGAAGCGGTGTTCCCCTTCGTCAAGTTCCCCGGCGTGGACCCCCTGCTGGGGCCGGAGATGAAATCCACCGGCGAGGTGATGGGGGTCGGGCGTAGCTTCGGCGAAGCCTTCGCCAAGGCCCAGCTCGGCGCGGGCGACCAGTTGCCGCGCGGCGGCCGGGCCTTCATCAGCGTGCGCGACGCCGACAAGGCCAAGGCAGTCGACATCGCCCGCGACCTGGAACGGCTCGGTTTTGCGCTGGTGGCCACCAAGGGGACGGCGGCGACGCTGCGCACGCACGGTCTCGCCTGCGAAACCGTTCACAAGGTGGGCGAAGGCCGGCCGCACATCGTGGATTTGATCAAGAACGACCAGATCGCGCTCATCGTCAACACCACCGAAGGCAAGCAGGCCATCGCGGATTCCTTCTCGATTCGCCGCGAGGCGCTGATGCACAAAGTCAGCTACACCACCACCCTCGCCGCCGCGCGGGCGACCTGCCAAGCGCTGCGCGAACTCGACAACGCCACCGTGAACTGCCTTCAGGATTTGCACCGGGAACTGCACGCATGACCCAGAAAGTACCGATGACCGTCACCGGCGCGGTCCGACTGCGCGCCGAACTTCAGGAACTCAAGACGGTGGCGCGACCACGGATCATCGCCGCCATCGCCGAGGCTCGCGCCCATGGCGACCTGAAGGAAAACGCCGAGTATCACGCCGCGCGCGAGCAGCAGAGCTTTACCGAAGGTCGCATCGCCGAAATCGAATCGAAGCTGGCCCGCGCCCAAGTCATCGACGTGACCACCCTGCCGGCCTCGGACAAGGTGGTGTTCGGCGCCACGGTGCTGCTACGGGAGGAAGAGACCGAGCAAGAGCGGCGCTATCGGATCGTGGGCGAGGACGAGGCCGACATCAAGGAAGGCAAGATTTCCTTCAGTTCCCCGATTGCCCGGGCGCTGATCGGCAAATTCGCCGACGATATCGTCGACGTCCAAACCCCGGGCGGCATCAAAACCTACGAGATCGTCGAGGTGCAATACCTTTAATCGGGATTAAACCTTGTCAAACCCAGTGCGAGGTCTTTATAATTTCCGCTCCGTTTAACGGGCGATTAGCTCAGTGGGAGAGCACTACCTTCACACGGTAGGGGTCGCTGGTTCGAGCCCAGCATCGCCCACCATCAATCCGACAAAAAAGCCGTTCCCTGGGAACGGCTTTTTTGTGGCCCGGCGTCTACCGCCCGACTACGGCGCGGCGGTTTCCCCAGCGTCCTTGTCGCGCTCGATCATGGCATAGGCGGAGTGGTTGTGAATGGACTCGAAATTCTCCGATTCCACCGCATAGGCCGCCACCCGCTCGTCCCGGTTCAACTTGGCGGCGATGTCACGCACCATGTCCTCGACGAACTTGGGATTCTCGTAGGCCCGCTCGGTCACGTACTTTTCGTCCGGACGCTTGAGCAGCCCGTACAGCTCGCAGGACGCTTCCTTCTCCACCAGATCGATGAGGTCCTCGATCCAGATGAACCCCCGGGTACGGACGTTGACCGTCACGTGGGAACGCTGGTTGTGCGCCCCATACCGGGAAATTTTCTTCGAGCAGGGACACAGGCTGGTCACCGGCACCACCACCTTGAGATTCATGGCGGGCCGACCATCGCGGATTTCGCCGGCGAACGTGACCTCGTAGTCCATCAGACTCTCGACCCCGGACACTGGAGCCGCCTTGGTGACGAAATAGGTGAAGGTCATCTCGATATGACCCGACTCGGCCTCCAGCCGCCCGGTCATTTCCGTCAACATGTCCTTGAAAGAGTCTACCGAAATCTCGCGTCCGGGCACGTTCAGAATCTCCACGAAGCGCGACATGTGGGTGCCCTTGAAGTTATGGGGCAGATTCACGTACATGTTGAACATGGCGATAGTGTGCTGCTCGCCGCCGCTGCGGTCGCGCACCTTGACCGGATGGCGGATATCCTTGATCCCGACCTTGTTGATCGCCAGCCGCCGGGTATCGGCGCTATTCTGCACGTCGGGGATATGGACCACCGTGGGTATGGCCGCGGAACTCATCGTCAATGGCTGCATGCAATCCTCTCAGCGGCGCGCGCGCGCCTTCGTTCAAAACCCAACACCCGGCGCCGCTCCACTCGGGCACTGGGGTTCCAATCGCCACTCATCGAACGATTGGATGATCGATCCGTCGGTAAATTCCCGATGATTTTGCTCAGGCATCAGCCGGAGCCGGCGCGGCGATCATGCCCCATTCCACCAGCCGTCGCAGCACGCCGACGCCGTCCAGACCCCATTCGGCCAGTAACTCCCCCCGCTCGCCCTGCTCCACGAAGCGATCCGGCAACCCAAGGTTGCGCACCGGAAGCTGAATTCCCCGCGCCGCCAGACACTCGTTCACCGCGCTGCCCGCGCCGCCGGCCGCCACATTCTCCTCCAGCGTCACCAGCCAGCGATGTTCGGCGGCCATTTGCACCACGGTGGCCTCGTCCAGCGGCTTGACGAAACGCATGTTCACCACCGTGGCGTCCAGCCGTTCCGCCACCGCCTCGGCGACGGCGACCATGCTGCCAAACGCCAGCAGCGCCAGTTCCCGGCCCCGTCGGCGAATCTCGGCCCGACCCAGTGGCAGCGCCCGCATTTCCCGCTCCAGCGCCACGCCAGGCCCTTGGCCGCGCGGATAGCGCACCGCCGCCGGCTGGTCCAACTGGAAACCGGTATAAAGCATCCGCCGACATTCGTTCTCGTCGGCCGGGGCCATCACCACCAGGTTGGGAATACAACGCAGATAGCTGAAATCGAAGCTGCCGGCATGGGTCGGCCCGTCTGGCCCTACCAGCCCGGCGCGGTCGATGGCGAACAGCACCGGCAGACTTTGCAACGCGACATCGTGAATCAGTTGATCGTAAGCGCGTTGCAAAAAGGTGGAATAGATCGCCACCACCGGCTTGAGTCCGTCGCAAGCCATGCCGGCGGCCAGCGTGACCGCGTGCTGCTCGGCGATGGCGACATCGAAATAACGATCCGGGAACCGCTTGGAGAATTCGACCAGCCCGGAGCCTTCCCGCATCGCCGGGGTGATGCCGATCAGCCGCTGATCCCGCGCGGCCATGTCGCACAGCCATTGGCCGAACACCTGGGTATAGGTCAGCCCACCGCTCGCCTTGGCGGGCTTCAGGCCGTGCGCCGGGTCGAACGCTCCGACCCCGTGGTAATCCACCGGTTCGTCCTCGGCCCGCTGGTACCCCTTGCCCTTGCGGGTGACCACATGCAACAGGCGTGGTCCCTTGAGCGCCCGCAGGTTGCGCAGAGTCGGCACCAGAGTTGACAAGTCGTGACCGTCCACCGGCCCAAAGTAGGTGAAGCCCAGTTCCTCGAACAGGGTGCCGCCCGGCGCGATCAAACCCTTGACGTGCTCCTCAGCGCGGCGGGCCACTTCCAGCATCGGCGGCACATGGCTGAGCACTTTCTTGCCACCCTCGCGCACCGTGGAAAAAAAACGGCTCGACAATAGCTGAGTCAGATGCGCCGACAGCGCACCCACGTTCGGCGAGATCGACATCTCGTTGTCGTTGAGCACGACCAGCAGGTCGCTCTTAAGGTGGCCCGCGTGGTTCAGCGCCTCGAAAGCCATACCCGCGGTCATCGCCCCGTCGCCGATCACGGCGACCACCTGACGATCGCAGCCGGCCCGTTCAGCGGCGATGACCATGCCCAAGGCGGCGCTCAACGAGGTGCTGGAGTGGCCAACCCCAAACGTGTCGTAGGGACTCTCGCACCGCCTGGGGAAACCCGCGACGCCATTCTTGCGGCGCAGGGTATCCATCCGGGTTCGGCGACCCGTCAAAATTTTGTGCGGATAGCTTTGATGGCCCACGTCCCAGACCAACCGGTCCTCGGGCGTCTCGAACACGTAGTGCAGGGCGATGGCCAGCTCAACCGTGCCCAGGTTGGCGGAAAAATGGCCACCGGTCTTAGCCACGGTCTGGATCAGGAAATCGCGCAGCTCATGCGCCAGGGCTGGCAACCGCGCTTCCGGCAGCGCACGCAAATCCAGAGGAGTATCAATTTGTTCCAGCAACGAAAAGACGGATCCAGTGGTCATTGTGGGCAGGAAGGTTCGTGCCAGTTCGCGGTGCTAGGGGGCAAGGCGGAGGCGGGGATTGAGACGCGCGACGCTCAATACGCGCGTTCCACGACATAGGAAGCGATCCCGCGCAGCGGCTCGGCTTCGGGTCCTAACGGTTGCAGACTGGCCAGCGCTTCCTCGTGCAACATGCGGGCGTGCTCGCGGGCGCCTTCCAACCCCAGCAGCGCCGGATAAGTTGGTTTGGCGAGCGCCCGATCCGCGCCCGTATTCTTACCCAGCGTGGCCGCGTCGCCGATCACATCGAGGATGTCGTCGCGGATCTGGAAGGCCAACCCGATGCATTTGGCATAGTGATCCAACCGCTCCAGCACCGCCGGTTCGACCACCGGCTGACTGAGCGCCCCCAGCAGCACGCTGGCGCGGATCAGCGCTCCGGTCTTGTGAATATGCATGTCTTCCAGCTCGGCCAGCGTCAGCGCCTGTCCGACCGCCGCCAGATCAATCGCTTGGCCGCCCGCCATGCCGCGAGAGCCGGCGGCTTGCGCCAACACGCCTAGCATCCGCAGCCGGATGGCCGGGTCCGCCACCATCGCGGCATCCTGGCCGAGCACCTGAAACGCCAGCGATTGCAAGGCGTCGCCGGCCAGGATCGCCAACGCCTCGCCAAAGGCCTTGTGGCAGGTCGGCTGGCCGTGGCGCAAGTCGTCGTCGTCCATCGCCGGCAGATCGTCGTGGATCAGCGAATAGGCATGAATGAATTCCACCGCGCAGGCTGGACCATCAAGCATTTCGGGCACCGCGCCGACCGCCGCACCGCTCAGGTAGACCAGCACCGGACGGATGCGCTTGCCTCCGCCCAGCACCGCGTAGCGCATGGCTTGGTGCAAGGCGCCAGGATGGAGGTCGGCCGCCGGCAACCGTTGGTCAAGCGCCCATTCCGCGCGGGCTTGATAACTCCCGATCCATTCCGCCGTCATCGGCGTCAACCCGCCAACAGGGCAAGCGGCACGGTTTCCAATTGACCGTTGCGTTCGATCAACTGTTCCACTTTTTGCTCGGCTTCCCGCAGAGTGCTCCGACAGCTTCGCACCAGGGCAACGCCACGCTCAAACCGTTGCAGGGAATCCTCAAGGGTCAGATCACCCTGTTCGAGCTGCCCGATCAGACTTTCCAGTTCCGCCAGCGCCGTCTCGAAAGGAATGGGGGGATTTTTCTTGGCCATCATGCCTGCCCGTCCGTTTTAGCAAACGCTTACGTTACCTTGCGGCCAGCGAACGGTCAATTTGATGCGCGAAATCGGGGATGGAAAAAACGCGAAACGGGCCATCCCTGGCCGTTGCTTCACTCCGACGGACTGACTAGCCGCCGTGGCCGAGCCACCCGCCACGGCCAGACCAGGGCACGGCGATCAACCTACAGGTTCGGCGATCTTGGCGGCGGCCGGCTCGGGCGACCGGATAGCGCGAACTTTTCTCGCCTTGGCCTCCGCCTCCGCCGCCTGGTTCAGTTCCCGAACGTTCTGGCTCAACAAATCGATCTGCTGGAACAACCGCTGGATATCGTCCCGGCTTGGCACGCCCAGGCGGTGCAGAGCGCGCGCCACCCGCCCCTGGAAAACTTCCTCCAGCTTGCTCCACGCCCCGGTCGCCTTTTCCCGGATTTCCTCGACCCTGCCCTTCATGATCTCGACCTCACCCGGCTCGATCTTTTCACCGGCGGTCTTCTTCATTCGCGCGTCCACGGCCTGTCCTTCCTGGACCAGCGTTTCGAAGAACTTGCCACCCTCGTCCTGGGCTCTGGCGAACGCGCCAAGTCCGGCCAACCAGATTTGACGCGCGAAATCCCGAACATTGTGGGTCAGTGGGTTTTCAAGCAAATAGGCTTTCATATCGGGAGCCCCTCTATAGTGATGGCGCAAGGCTGGTTTGCATGGCTGGTTTGCATGGTTTGCTATTCCTGGATTTGATCATCCCGGGAACTCCGGCGGGCAGCCATCCTGGAAGCCCGTCTCGATTTGGAAAACTAGCAAGGAAAATTAGAGTACGCATACTAACCGACTTCACCGAATCCTCCAGCGCATCGCAGTTGCCATGCGCCTTCGGTGGAGAGAGAGGAATGTCCGGCGACAAACCGCCCGGCATCGCTCGGGGATCAAGCGACGCCATCGGCTGGGCGCCGCGCTTCCAAGCGAGAGATTTAGTCGCCGCAGGTGAACCGCACGATGTGGCGACGATCCTGCTTGGTGGGTCGGCCAGCCGGCTGGGGAAAGAAGGAGCGTTCCAGACGACGCTGCTCGCGCAAGGCTTCGCGCTGCTGGCGGCTTTCGACGGTCTCCTCGTACAGCAACACCGCCACGCTGGCGGGACCGCGCCGGTCGCTCAGCGCCTTGACCGCGACCACGTATTCCTCGGGGCCGCGCTGGATTCGCAGCATTTCCCCCAAGCGAACGGGATGGGAAGGTTTGCAACGCTGGCCACCCGCATGGACCTTGCCACCCGCGACCGCCTCGGTCGCCAGGGCGCGCGTCTTGAAGAAGCGCGCGGCCCACAGCCATTTATCGAGCCGAACCCGATCCGTCGCGCCAGCGGCGGCCGTTGGCCGTTCGTCGCTGTCCCTGACAGTCATCCCTTCAAACCTGACCGGGTCCCGGCAAGTTCTCCGAGCCACGCCTCGACCGTGGTTCTTCATCCGGCAAGGTGATATTCAGTTCCAGGATTTCATAGCCGGCTTCGCGATCCAGATGCACCTTGATCTGGCTCTGGTCCACCGGCACGTATTTGCGCACCACCTCCAGCAATTCCTTTTTGAGCGCCGGCAGATAATCGGGGCTGCCGCGGCGGCTGCCTCGCTCGTGCGCGACGATGATCTGCAATCGTTCCTTGGCCAGAACGGCCGACTTATTCGGCGATGCGCGAAAAAAACTCTCGAACAGGCCCATGGTTCAACCCCCGCCAAACAAACGTTTCAGAAATCCCTTCTTCTGGGTGGTGATAAACCGGTGCGGCAGGTTTTTGCCCAGGAAACGATCCACCAGATCGCCATAGGCGGCGCCCGCGTCGCTGCCATCCTCCAAAATCACGGGAACCCCGGCATTCGAGGACTGCAAAACGGTTGGCGACTCCGGAATGACTCCCAACAGCGGAATGCCCAGAATCTCCAACACGTCCTCCACGCTGAGCATGTCGCCTCGATCGGCGCGCTCCGGCGCATAGCGCGCTAGCACCAGATGCTCCTTGACCGGCAATTCGCCCTGCTCGGCGCGGCGCGAACGGCTAGCCAGAATGCCGAGGATCCGGTCGGAGTCGCGTACCGACGACACCTCCGGATTGGTCACCACCAGCGCTTCATCGGCGAAATACAGCGCCATCAGCGCGCCCCGTTCGATGCCGGCCGGCGAGTCACAGACGATGTATTCGAAATTCTGCCGGAGTTCGTTCAGAACCCGTTCCACCCCTTCCCTGGTCAGCGCCTCCTTGTCACGGGTCTGCGAGGCCGGCAGGATGTGAAGATTTTCCACCCGCTTGTCGCGAATCAGCGCTTGGTTGAGGTTAGCCTCGCCATTAATGATGTTGACGAAGTCGTACACCACCCGGCGCTCGCAGCCCATGATCAAATCCAGGTTGCGCAAACCCACGTCGAAATCGATCACCACGGTCCGGTAGCCTCGCTGGGCCAGACCAGTGGCGAAGCTAGCGCTGGTCGTGGTTTTGCCCACGCCTCCCTTGCCGGAAGTCACAACGATGACGGTAGCCAAGTTGTCATCCCACACGAAGTTTATGGTTAAAAAATTGTTAAAATTAAATTCGTTATACCAAACCCTGGCCGACGATCAGCGAATCAGGTGGTCGATGACCAATCGGTCGTCCGCCAGGTGGATCTGCATGGCCTTGCCTCGATCGGCGGGATCGAGATTGATCTGTTCGCTGATGCGATAACGGCCCGCGATCGAGATCAGCTCCGCTTCCAGGCTCTGACAGAAAATCCAGGTCTCGACATCGCCCTTGACCCCCGCCAGGGCGCGCCCGCGCAGCGCGCCATAGATGTGGATGTTGCCATCGGCGATGACCTCAGCACCGGCGCTGACCGCGCCCAGCACGATTAAATCGCCGTCTGGCGCGTAGATTTGCTGGCCAGATCGAACCGGATGATTGACGATCCGGCTGCGAACCGGGGCTGGCTCAGATCGCTCAGGCCTCTTGGTCGCGCCGGCGGAGCGGCTGTCCGGCAGCATCGGCAACCCAGCCTGGCGAGCGACCGCCTGGAGTTCCTGGCTGCCATTGCGGATGCCCACCGGCGCCATGCCATGCCCGCGCAGCAACTCGTACAATCCGTTGAAATCTACCCCATCCGGGTTGTTTGGAGGTTCCGCCAGATCCTCCAGATCGATCACCACCGGGGTATTGTTGAAAAAGCTGGGCGCCTGCTTGACCTTCTCCGCCAGATGCCGCTCGATGGCGACCCGATCCAGTTGGAACAGATGCAAAACGGTCAGGGTGAACAGGCTACCCTTGAGTTCGAAGGGCGGAGCGGTTTCGGCGGCGAAACGGGGGGATCGCAGCAGCATGGCGGCACCGGAGTTCTCGGGCTGAACGATGATGGATTATCCTCGTGATTCCACTCGCCTACCACGCGGTGAAATCCGTTCGCGGCGGGCGCGGCCAGTCATCCATGCCACTCAGTGGTCATGGCCATGCGCGTGAACGTGGCCATGGGCCAGTTCCTGCGCGGTCGCATCCCGCACCTCCAGCACCTCCACCGCGAAATGCAGGTTCTTGCCGGCCATGGGGTGGTTGGCGTCCAGCACCACGACCCGATCATTGACGCCAACCACGGTGAAATTCAGAATGCCTTGCTCGCCCTCGCCCTGGACCCGCATCCCCACCTGAACGTCCTCGCCGGGCGGGAACTGCGCGCGCGGCGCCTCGAACACCGCCTGGGGATCGTACTCGCCATAGCCCTCGGCCGGCGTCACGTGAACCGCCGAGCTAAACCCCGCCTCGCAACCCTCCAGCGCGGCTTCCAGCCCCGCGATGATGTTGCCGTAACCGTGCAGGTAAGCAAACGGTTCACGTTCGCGACTGGAATCGAGTTGAAGGCCCAAGTCGTCGGTGAGGGTGTAATGCAGGGACACGACCCTGCCATGGGCTGCTTTCATGACAAACACCTGATGGGCTGGAAACAGGCTTTACTATAGAACATCCTGTCTGCATCCGCCGCAAAAAAACCGCGCGCGCGCCCACCCCCCGTGGGTTTACCCAACGCGCCGCCTATACTGGAACCATTGTCCATTGAACCCGTGGGGGAGTTTCCGTTATGCC
>WBUJ01000091.1 GCA_008933795.1 Candidatus Contendibacter sp.
GGGTAGCATTGGCGCGGGCGGCATTGGCGCGGGCATTGGCGTGGGCGTGATAGCGATAGGCGGTGTGGCGGCCATTGTGGCGCATCAAAACAATGACGATGACGACCCTATCAGCCCCTAAATAAAGACGGTCGCTATTCTTAAACTGTGTCGGATATCAAACCAAACCGCGTCGCTGACCCCGACGCGGTTCTTTTTTACGGTCTCATCGCGCTATTGGCGTTCGCGCCGCTGTTCAGAGCCGGCAACCGGCCGTTGCCGTTGCTGGTAATGGAGTTGATGGCGCTGGCGCTACTGGTCTGGCGGTTCTGGTCGCCGCCGACGGGGGGACAACCGCTGTCCCGTCCGGCGCGGATTTTTCTGGCATTGCTGTTCCTGTTGCCGCTGGCGCAGTTGCTGTTTGCACCATTTGGGCCGTGGGCGGGTCTGCCGGGCCGCTCGTTCTATGCCGACGCATTGCGCCAAACCAGCGGCGGCGCCGACCTGGACTGGCGGGCGCTTTCGCTGATCCCGACCGCGACCGAGTCCGCTTGGCTGGCGCTGTTGCCGCCGCTGGCCGTATTTCTGGCGGCGATCCACCTGGCCAGCCAGCAGTTGTTGCGGCTGGCGCTGGTCTTCCTGGGCATCGCGACCGCTGAAGCGTTGCTGGGGTTGATCCAGTACGGCGATGGCCCCGATAGCGTGTTTCGGCTGGGCAACACCTTGATGGGCGACAGCGCTTCGGGCACCTACATCAACCGCAACCATTTAGCCGGTCTGCTGGAGATGGCGCTGCCGGTGGGCTTGGCGCTGCTGGCGGCCACGGTCGGCCACGGTCGCCCTTCCCATGCCAGCGGCGGCCGGGGACGACGCGGGCGCACGCTCCGGCAGTGGCTGGCCCGGTTCAGCGTAGCGCGAATCAATCAGGCGGCGCTTTTTGGCGCGGCGGCCATGGCTATTTTGCTGGGGCTGGTGTTCACCCGCTCCCGCGCCGGCGTCGGCATGGCGATGCTGGGCATCCTGCTATGCACCCTGACATTCTCCTACCGGCTGGGCGGACGTAATGTTTACGGGCTGATTGGCACTTTCACGGCGGTGGGCGTCGGCTTGGCCAGCCTGATCGGGCTGGCGCCGGTTTGGAGCCGGTTCACCCTGCAAGATCCGCTCGAGGATGGGCGCTGGAAGATTTTCGACGCCGTCATCCAGGCTATCGGTGAATTTTTTCCGCTGGGCAGCGGCGCGGGGACCTTCGAAGCCGTCATGCGGCGGTTTTATCCAGCGGATTTTCCTGGCGCCACCATCAACCACGCCCATAACGATTATCTGGAATGGCTGCTGGAGCTCGGGCTGGTGGCAGCGGTGCTGATCGCCGTCTGGCTGCTGTTCTATGTTCGCCAGTGGGGGCGGGTATGGAAACGGGGCGAGTGGACGCCGTTCCGATTCGCCCAGGCGGGAGCGGGAATCGCGCTGTTCCTGATGCTGCTGCACACCCTGGTGGACTTCAACCTGCGGATTCCGGCCAACGCGGTGTTCGCGGCGTTTCTGGCTGCGGTGTTTTTCCACCGTCCGCTGGAGGAGGAACGGCGGCGGTCTTCCCGGCGGCGGGAGGCGGCCAGCGAGAGCGAAGGCAAGCCGCCGCCGACTTACTCGATTCCGCCGGAAAACCAGGCCAGTCCGTTCGCGGGGTAAGGGAGAGTCCGGAGCGGATCGCTAGCGGCGCTTGGTGACCCGCAGCGCCTGCCGCAGATAGGGCAGTTCGGTCACCGGCAGCCGGCCGGTGACGCGCAATCCGGCGGTGAACCGTTCCAGCTCGCAGACTTGGCAGCGCGGGCCGCTGTCCAACACCCAGATGCCGTCCACCAGCAACGCGGCGTGGGCGACCCGCAGCGGCGGACCTTCGATCAGCAGGTATTCCAGCCGCGCCGGGTCGTAGCCATGCTGGCGGATCAGCCGGTCGGCCTTGGCGACGACGTAGGCCTTGCAATCCCAATGATCGAGCCGTTCCAGATCGGCGACGTCCGGCCAGTTTTCCAAACAGGCATCGGTGGGGCAGGGCCGGCCCTGGCGGTTGACGGCAGCGTTGATCTCGATCAGGGCAGCCAGTTCGGCCGTCGGTGGCGCGGAGTCCGGAAGCGTCTGGCAGCCGCCCGCCGCCAGCAGCAAGGCTGCTAGCGCGAGCAGGGGGATGGCGGGGCGTGGGGAGGACGGCATGACGGGTAGTTTAGCGGTAGTGTGCGCATCCCGCCTTCGTTGCGCCGCGCGGGAAACGGTCGTTCAACTTTCCTTGCCGGAGGCCGCCCGCTAGAATGCCGGCCTTTGCCCTCATCCTGGAGAAAAGGTGGTTGAAAACGCACCTCCAACAACTTGAAGCCGAGAGCATCCATATCATCCGCGAGGTCGCCGCCGAGTTTGAAAAGCCGGTGATGCTGTACTCGATCGGCAAGGATTCCTCGGTGATGCTGCATCTGGCGCTGAAGGCGTTTTACCCCGGCAAGCCGCCATTTCCCCTGCTGCACGTGGATACCACCTGGAAGTTTCGGGAAATGATCCGCTTTCGCGACGAGCAAGCGCAGCGATTGGGGCTGGAGTTGATCGTTCACCTCAACGAGGACGGGCTGCGGGATGGCATCAACCCCTTCACCCACGGCTCGCGGGTCCACACCGACGTGATGAAGACTCAGGCGCTCAAGCAGGCGCTGGATCGCCACGGCTTCGACGCGGCCTTCGGCGGCGCCCGCCGCGACGAGGAGCGCTCGCGGGCCAAGGAGCGGGTCTACTCCTTCCGCGACCGCAACCATCGCTGGGATCCCAAGAACCAGCGCCCCGAATTGTGGAGCCTGTACAACGGCCGGGTGCGCAAGGGCGAGAGCATTCGGGTGTTTCCGCTGTCCAACTGGACCGAGCTGGATGTCTGGCAATACATTCACTTGGAACGGATTCCGATCGTGCCGCTTTATCTCGCCGCCGAGCGGCCGGTGGTGGAGCGGGACGGCACGCTGATTATGGTGGACGACGAACGGATGCCGTTGGCGCCGGGCGAGGAACCGAGGCTGGAATGGGTCCGGTTTCGCACCCTGGGTTGCTACCCGCTCACCGGCGCGATCCGTTCGCGAGCAGCCACTCTGCCGGAGATCATTCAGGAAATGCTGCTGGCCCGCCACTCCGAACGTCAGGGTCGGCTGATCGACCACGACGCCGCCGGCTCGATGGAAGAAAAGAAACGTCAAGGGTATTTCTAACTCATGTCCCACGCTTCCCCGTTGATCGAAACCGATATCCAGGCGTATCTGGCGAGCCACGAACGCAAGGACCTGCTGCGCTTCATCACTTGCGGCAGCGTGGATGACGGCAAGAGCACCCTGATCGGCCGGTTGCTGTACGACACCCAGTTGATCTATGAGGATCAACTCGCCGCCGTGCGCCGCGACACCACCAAATACGGCACCACCGGCGAGGAACTGGATCTGGCGCTGCTGGTGGATGGCTTGCAGGCGGAACGGGAGCAGGGCATCACCATCGACGTCGCCTACCGTTATTTCTCCACTGAGCATCGCAAGTTCATCATCGCCGATACCCCCGGCCACGAACAGTACACCCGCAACATGGCCACCGGCGCCTCGACCGCGCAACTAGCCATCCTGTTGGTGGACGCCCGCAAGGGGGTGCAGGTTCAGACTCGCCGCCACAGCTTCATCGTGTCACTGCTGGGCATCCGCCATCTGGTGCTGGCGATCAACAAGATGGACCTGGTCGGGTTCGATCCGACGGCGTTCGCGCGAATTCGCGACGACTATCTGGAATTCGCGGCCCAGTTGGGGGTAGGGGAAGTCCATTGCATCCCGGTGTCGGCGTTGCGCGGCGACAACGTGGCCGAGCCGTCCGCCGCCATGCCCTGGTACGACGGGCCGACCCTGCTGCAACTGCTGGAGCAGGTCGATGTGACCGCCGACCGCAACCTGCGCGATTTTCGCTTTCCGGTACAGTACGTCAATCGGCCCCATCTGGATTTTCGCGGTTTCTGCGGCACCCTCGCCGCCGGGGTGGTCCGGCCGGGCGACGAGGTGGCAGCATTGCCCTCGGGCCGCCGCAGCCGGGTGGCGGCGATCGTGACCGCCGAGGGAACGCTGGCGGAGGCCGTGGCCGGCCAGGCGGTGACCCTGACCCTGGAGGATGAGATCGATGTCAGCCGCGGCGATCTGCTGGTCCATCCCGATCGCTTGCCGGCGGTGGCGGACGCTTTCGACGCCAAGGTGGTCTGGATGGCGGACGCGCCGCTGTTGCCGGGGCGTCAGTACGATATCAAGCTGGGAACCCGGTTGCTGCCGGCGACCCCGATGGTGCTGCATCACCGGATCGACGTGAACACTTTGGAGCACCAGCGCGCCGAGGAACTGGGATTGAACGAGATCGGCTATTGCCGGATCGCCCTAGACCAACCGGCGCCCTTCGATTCCTACGAGGTCTGTCCGGGAACGGGCGCGTTCATTTTCATCGACCGCCTCAGCAACGTCACGGTCGGCGCGGGGATGATCGTGCGGCCCGTGACCCAGCCGTTGGTGGACAAGTCGCGCAACGTGGTCTGGCACGAACACAAGGTCAGCCGGGCGCAGCGCGCCAATCAGAAGGCGCAGCGGCCGTGCGTGATCTGGCTGACCGGGCTGTCGGGCGCGGGCAAATCCACCCTCGCCAACGCCCTGGAGCAGCGGTTGTTGCAACGGGGCTATCACAGCTATCTGCTGGATGGCGACAACGTCCGCCACGGTCTGAACCAGGACCTGGGTTTTTCCCGGGCGGAGCGGGTCGAAAATATCCGCCGGGTCGGCGAGGTGGCGGCGCTGTTCGTCGATGCCGGTCTGATCGTGATCACCGCCTTCATCTCGCCGTTCCGCGCCGACCGGGCGCTGGCGCGGGCGCTGGCGCCAGAAGGGGAATTTATCGAGGTGTACGTGCGCGCCGCGCTGGCGACCTGCGAGCGGCGCGATCCCAAGGGACTATACGCTCGGGCGCGGGCCGGGGTGATCGGGGATTTCACCGGCATCGATTCGCCCTACGAAGCGCCGGAGCGGCCGGAGTTGGTGCTCGACACCGAGCAGGATCCGATCGAGATCAACGTGGAGCGGTTGTTGAACTATCTGACCGAGCGGCGCATCCTGCGTGGGGGCTGATCCGAGAGCCGAAAGCCGGTACAGGAACGCCTTCACGAGCGGCCCGTCATGCTGCTCCTGACCAAGATTCTCAGCCAGTGTGCCTATCCGCTGTTGACCGCTCTGCTGCTGGCCGCTGGCGCCGGCGTTCTGCTCTGGCGCGGTCGCCGGCGTTCCGGCGCGTGGCTGCTGAGCGTCGCCCTCGGTTGGCTGTGGTTGTGGTCCACGCCCGCGTTCAGCGACTGGCTGCGCGCCACCCTCGAGCAGCGCCATCCGCCGGCGCTGCTCGAACAACTGCCCACCGCCGCCGCCATCGTGGTGCTGGGCGGAGTGGCGGAAGCCGCCGCGCCGCCCATGCGGCCCGATCCGAATCTGGGCGCGGCCGCCGATCGTATCTGGTACGCCGCCCGCCTGTACCGCGCCGGGAAAGCGCCCTGGGTGCTGGTCAGCGGCGGCAAGCTGCCTTGGGGCGGCGGCGAGCAGCCAGAATCCGTGGTCATGGCCGAACTGCTTCAGGAATGGGGCGTGCCCGCCACCGCCATTCTCCAGGAATCTGCCAGCCGCACCACCCGGGAAAATCGCGATAATTCCCTGCCACTGTTGCAGGCGCACGGTGCGCGGCGCATTCTGCTGGTGACTTCGGCGCTGCACATGCCGCGCGCCCTGGCGCTGTTTCGCGCGACCGATCTTGAGGTGATTCCGGCGCCGACCGATTTCGAGATCCGGTTTCCGAGCAACGCCCATCCCTTGCGCTGGTTGCCCGATGCCCAGGCGCTGGCCGACGGTAGCCGGGCGTTCAAGGAATATCTGGGCCGGTGGGTGGACCGCCTGGCGAGCGTTGGGGGATAGCGCCACGGTAGCGTTTCAGCGGATCGGTGCTAAACTGACAAGCGTTAGCTGAAATTAACGCTGACGCATTCCGGGCGACGATCCGGCTTGGCGCAAGATAAACCTGATGGAACAAATTGTTCTGGACCTTGGACCGCTGTTGCTGGCCTTTGGGCTCTGCGTGGGACTGATCGCCCTGTTGGTCCGTCCAGCGCGGTCCTGGGGCTGGGTGGACCGGCCCACCAGCCGCAAGCACCACCCAACGCCGGTGCCCCTGGTGGGGGGGGTCGCCATGTGCGTCGCCTACGGCCTGAGCCTGCTGGCGCTGCCGGCACGACCTGATTCCTACCAAGCGTTGCTGATCGCCATGGTGCTGCTGACCCTGATCGGCTTGTACGACGATCTCCGCGCGATTCGCCCCACGATCCGCTTGGCGTTCCAAGGCGGCGCGGTCCTGGTCATGGCGCTCGGCGGCGGGATCACGTTGGATAACCTCGGCGATCTGTTTGGCCTGGGCAATGTTACCCTGCCCGAAGGGATCGCCCTGACGTATACCCTGTTCTGCGTCATCGGGGTGATCAACGCCTTCAACATGAGCGACGGTCTCGATGGCTTGGCGGGCGGTCTGGCGCTGATCGCCGCCGGTTGGCTGGTCGTCCTGTTACAGATGGCGTCAACCTCCCACGCTGGCGACCGCGATGCCCTGTTGGCGCTGGTCGTGGTCATCGCCGGCTTTCTCTGCTTCAACCTGCGCCATCCCTGGCGGACCCGCGCCAGCGCGTTCATGGGCGACGCCGGCAGCACGATGCTCGGTTTCGTCCTGGCTTGGTTCCTGGTGCATCTATCCCAGAACCGGGAGGCGGTGATGACCCCGATGACGGCGGTCTGGCTGCTGGCGCTGCCGTTGATGGATACGGTCGCGGTGATGATCCGCCGCATCCGCCTCGGCCACAACCCGTTCGCCGCCGACCGCCGGCATTTGCATCACTTGTTGCTGAGTTGCGGTCTGGCGGATGGCCGGGCCACTGCGCTTCTGCTGACCATGGCGCTGATGAGTGGCGCGGTCGGCGTCGCCGCCCACGGGCTGGGCGTGCCTGAGTATCTGCAATTCTACGCTTTTCTCATCCTGTTCGGACTGTACTACGGGCTAACGGCCCGCCTTTGGCGGCGCCAGCGGTCGACGCCGCCGGTTGGAGCGAAAGCGGTAGGGCGTCCCCCGCCGCCCGGATCCCGATCGATCGCGGCGCCAAGCCGCCCGGTTCTTCCGGAAGTCGGCGCAAAGCGGTAAGTGACCGGGTTGCTCAACCCGCGCGGCTGATGGCGAACGGCGCGAACGCCTGGCACACCGGCATCACTTCCAGCGTGTTGATGTTGACGTGGGCCGGGCGAGTCGCCGCCCAGTACACGGCATCCGCGATGTCCTCCGCTTGCAACGGCTGGGTTCCCGCGTAGACCTTGGCGGACTGGTCGCTTTCCCCCTTGAACCGCACCAGCGAAAACTCGGTTTCCGCCATTCCCGGCTCGATGTTGGTCACGCGCACCCGCGTGCCCAGCAGGTCGGCGCGCAGGTTGAGCGAGAACTGGCGAACGAAGGCCTTGGTGGCGCCGTAGACGTTGCCGCCGGGATAGGGATAATTGCCGGCCACCGAGCCGATGTTGACGATATGGCCACGGTCGCGGACAACCATGCCGGGCAGAATGGCGTGGGTGCAATACAGCAGACCCTTGATGTTGGTGTCCACCATCCGCTGCCAGTCGTCCATGGGGCACCGATGGGCCGGTTCCAACCCGAGCGCCAGTCCGGCGTTGTTGACCAGCAGATCCACCTCAGCGAAATCGGCGGGCAGGGCGGCGACTGCGGCGTTCACCGCCGCTTCGTCGCGCACGTCGAGCGCGACGGCGTGGACCGGGACAGTCGCGGCCAGTTCGGCGCGCAGGGCTTCCAAACGATCCTGGCGCCGACCGCAGACGATCAAGCGCCAGCCGTGGGCGGCGAACCGGCGGGCGCAGGCGGCGCCGAAACCGGAGGTGGCGCCGGTGATGAAGGCAATCTGGGACATGGGGTTCTCGCTAGGCAGGGATGGAAAGCAAATTATGAAGCAAGTGGAACCCGGATGGAGACTGCCCAATTCCTAAATTCCTGTCTGGACGGCGTCCCGCCTGTTCGCTAGGGTAAGCGCCCAACTACAACCCCAGCCCTCTTCCACATGAACGCCACGACCTACGACGCCTCCGCGATTGAAGTTCTCAGCGGCCTGGACCCGGTTCGCAAGCGGCCGGGGATGTACACCGACACCACCCGGCCCAATCACCTAGCCCAGGAAGTCATTGACAACAGCGTGGACGAGGCCCTCGCTGGCCACGCGACGACGGTGACGGTCATTTTGCACGCTGACGGATCGCTGTCGGTGACCGACGATGGCCGCGGGATGCCGGTGGATCTCCATCCCGAAGAAGGCATCCCCGGCGTCGAGTTGATCCTGACCCGGTTGCACGCTGGCGGCAAATTCTCCGACCGCAACTACCGCTTCGCCGGCGGCCTGCACGGGGTCGGGGTGTCGGTGGTGAACGCGCTGTCTAGCCATCTTGAAGTGTGGGTCAAGCGCAACGGCAAGGAGTACAACATGGCCTTTGCCGGCGGCGACAAGGCATCCGATCTGGAAGTGGTGGGGGCCGCGCCGCGCCGGGCGACCGGCACCACCCTGCGGTTCTGGCCGGACCCCCGTTATTTCGACTCGCCCAAGTTCTCCGTGCCCCGCCTCAAGCACGTCTTGCGCGCCAAGGCGGTGCTGTGTCCGGGGTTGAAGGTCGCGTTCACCGACGAAGCCAGCGGCGAACAGGTCGTCTGGTATTACGAGGATGGCTTCACTGATTACCTGAAGGAGGCGCTGGGCCAGACGCCGCTGCTGCCCGATCCGCCGTTCGTCGGCCATGTTGGCGGCGAGCGCGAGGCGGCGGACTGGGCCTTGACCTGGTTGCCGGACGGCGGCGAACCCGTCGCGGAAAGCTACGTCAACCTGATTCCGACCCCTCTGGGCGGCACTCACGTCAACGGTCTGCGCGGAGGATTGACCGACGCGGTGCGCGAGTTTTGCGAGTTCCGCAACTTGGCGCCGCGTGGGCTGCGCATCGCGCCGGAGGATGTCTGGGACGGCTGCTGCTACGTGCTGTCGGTCAAGATGCAGGACCCGCAATTCTCCGGCCAGACCAAGGAGCGGCTGTCCTCGCGCGAATGCGCGGTGTTCGTGGCCGGGGTGGTCAAGGATACGCTCAGCCTGTGGCTGAACCAGCATCCTGAGACCGGCGAGCGCATCGCCCAACTGGCGCTGGCGAACGCGAACAAGCGGTTGCGGGCGAGTCGCAAGGTGGTGCGCAAGCAGGTGACCAGCGGCCCGGCGCTGCCCGGCAAGCTGACCGATTGCACCGCCCAGGATTTGGCGCGTACCGAACTGTTCCTGGTAGAGGGTGATTCCGCCGGCGGCTCCGCCAAGCAGGCCCGCAACCGGGAATTTCAGGCGGTGATGCCGTTGCGCGGCAAGATTCTCAACACCTGGGAGGTGGATTCCGCCGAGGTGCTGGCCTCGCAGGAAGTGCATGACATCGCGGTGGCGATGGGTGTGGACCCCGGTTCCAGCGAACTGAATGGGCTGCGCTACGGCAAGATCTGTATCCTCGCCGACGCCGATTCCGACGGCTTGCACATCGCTACCCTGCTCTGCGCGCTGTTCGTGCGGCATTTCCGGCCACTGGTGGAAGCCGGTCACGTCCATGTCGCCATGCCGCCGCTGTTCCGGGTGGATATCGGCAAGGAGGTGTTCTACGCGCTGGACGAGGCCGAGAAGCAAGGCATTCTTGACCGGATCAGCGCCGAGAAGAAGAAGGGCAAGGTTAACGTCACCCGCTTCAAGGGTCTGGGCGAGATGAACCCGCTGCAACTGCGCGAAACTACCATGGACCCAGCCACCCGCCGGCTGGTGCAACTGACGCTCGATGCCGGCGACGATACCCTGGCGCTGATGGACATGCTGCTGGCGAAAAAGCGGGCGGGGGATCGGAAGAACTGGCTGGAGGAGAAGGGCAATCTGGCGGAGGTGTAGCCCTGACGCGATCCATGGAAGACGCGGAACAACACGAACCGTGGGAATCCCTAAAGCCTGGCGGGCTGAAGGGCCGAAAAGTGACGACCGACAACCATTTTACGGGCCGCGCCTTGTCCCTCTCCCATTCCGCGTCTACAGTTTATGAGCGCCGCTCCCCGTGGCGGCGCGATCCAACTCGAAACAATGACACCTAAGGAGGTTGAGGATGAAGAAGCAGTTGCTGATGGGCGTGGCCGCATTGTGCGCGATGGGTTTGTCCGCCGGCGCTTGGGCCGCCGACGCCGCGACCGCCGATGAGGTGGTCGCCAAGGTCAAGGAAGCTGCCGCCGCCGTCAAGGCCGGCGCTGACGTGACCTTGTCGGAATTCGACAAGAAAGACGGCAAGTGGGCCTGGAAGGACACCTACGTGTGGGTGCTCGACTGCACCAACGGCGTCGTGAAGGCTCACCCGAATGAGAAGGTCAAGGGCATGAAGCTGGCTGACCTCAAGGACAAGGCCACCGACAAGGAAATCGGCACCGCCCTGTGCAATGCCGCCAAGATGGCCAAAGGTGGTTGGGTCGAGTACATGTGGACCAAGCCCGGCGCCGAAGGCAATCATCGCAAGGTGGCCTACGTGCTATCCGCCGGCAACTATGCGGTCAGCGCCGGCGTCTACGACGACAAGCTGACCGCCAAGGATCTGGAAGCCAAGTCGATGAAGTAAGCCCGCCGACCCCATCGCGCTTCGCCCCCGCCTCTGGCCTTCCCGCCAGCAGCGGAGCGCGGTGGATTGTGGTTCTTCCCTCCGATCACCGGAAATTTAGCGTCTTTATATAATAATTTAATTTCAATGTGTTGCCCGGATCTCTGATCTCTGGTCCGTGGAAACCGGCTTGGGGCAGTGGATTTTCGAGGGGGTATAGCAATGCGTGGGCGTAGTGACGGGAGATTCGCCCGGGGAGGGTGGAGGGCGGACGCGAGACCCATCCAACGGTTTTATCCAGACCGACTGATCCGATTTTGTCTCCTGTTGCTCGTCGTGCTGTTGCCGACTGGCCCGGCCCTGGCCCAGGACGCGGGCGAAATCATCAGCGTTCTGGGAACCGCCGAGGTCTGGCGCGGCGGTCGCTGGCAATCGGTCGGCGTGGACGCGACGCTGGCGCCCGGCGAAGTGGTGCGAACCGGGGAAGGTGGCCGGATCGCGATCCTGCTGGCCAACGGCGCCCAACTCAAGCTCAATGCCAACAGCCGGCTGGAACTCAAGCGGGTCGATCCGCCCGCGGAAGGATTCGCGCCCGCCGCCGCCCGAGTGGTGCAAAGCATCCTGCGCGTGTTGAGCGGCGAAGTTTGGGTCCGCAACAGCGGGGAACCCCTGGAAATTCAGACCGTGCCGGCCACCGCCACCATTCGCGGCACCGAGTTCAACCTGGCGGTCGGTCCGGGCGATTCGGCGCGGCTGGCCGTCCTCACTGGCCTGGTCGAGTTCAGCAATCCGCAAGGCAGCGTGCTGGTGGCGGCCAACGAACAGGCCGATGCCACGGTCGGCGAAGCGCCGCGCAAGACGGTGCTGCTCGACCCGCTCGATGCGGTGCAATGGTCGCTTTACTATCCGGGTCCGGTCGGCGTTCCGGCGGAACGAGCGCGGGACCCTCGGTCCCCCCGGTATTGGACCCAGGCCGCCCAAGCCCATCTGCTGCGCGGTCAAGTGCCCGAAGCCCGGCGGGCGCTCGACCGGGCGCTGACGCTCGATCCCAACGATTCGGTGGCGTACAGCCTGCGTTCCAGCATCGCGTTGGTGCAGAACCGCAAGGCCGAAGCGCGGGCCGATGCCGAGCGGGCGGTGGCCGCCGATCCGGCTTCACCCACGGCGTATCTCAGTCTCGGTTGGGTCCAGCAGGCCGAGTTTGATCTGGACGCCGCGCTGGCCACATCCCGGCAAGCGGTGAAGCTCGATCCGAACAATGCCCAGGCGCTGATTCAGGAAAGCAGTCTGCTGTTTGGCATGGGCCGGCTGCAAGATGCCGTTGCCGTCGCGGAACGGGCGCGACAACAGGCGCCGGACGACGCCATGGTGAACACGATCTGGGGTTTCCTGCAACTGGCCCGTAACCGAATCGACGCCGCCCGCGACGCCTTCCAGACCGCTATCGGCCAGGATTCCACCCTGGGCCTGCCGCATCTCGGTTTGGGGCTGGCGCTGTTCCGGCGCAATCAGATCGAGGCGGCGGTCGCGGAGATGCGCAAGGCGACGCTGCTGGAGCCGATGGTTTCGCTCTACAACAGCTATCTCGGCAAGGCGTTTTACGAAGTCAAGGACGACCGGCGGGCGCGAAAGTATCTGGAGGCGGCGAAGCAACTCGATCCCCACGATCCCACCCCTTGGCTGTACGACGCCATCCGCTTGCAAAGCATCAACCGGCCCATCGAGGCGGTACAGGAATTGCGAAAATCCATCGAACTCAACGATGACCGGGGCGTGTACCGCTCGCGGTTGCTGCTGGATGAAGATTTGGCCGCCAGGGCTGCTACCTTGGGACGCATCTACAACGAAGTGGGCTTTACCGAACTGGGTCTGCAAGAAGGTTGGCAGTCGGTTACCCGCGATCCGACCAATTACTCGGCCCATCGCCTGCTAGCGGATTCCTACGCGGCGTTGCCTAATGCGGAAGCGGCTCGCGCGAGCGAATTGTTGCAAGCGCAATTGCTGCAACCGGTCAATATCACGCCGGTTTCGCCACGAGTGACGGAAACCCGGCTGCTGATTCCAAGTGGCGGGCCGATCACTCCCTCTTTGTACGAGTTCAATCCGCTGTTCGTGCGGGATCAACCCACGCTTTTTTTCTCGGGGCTGGGCGGCAGTCAGGATACGTGGGGCGATGAATTGATCGTATCCGGTTTGGGGGATCGGTTTTCCTACAGCCTCGGCCAGTTCCGCTATCAAAGCAACGGTTACCGGGAAAATAACGATTTGAAGAACAATCTCTACAATCTGTTCGCACAGGTTGCGGTCACCCCGGATTTCAATCTTCAGGTCGAGTATCGGTATCGGGAAACGACGACTGGCGATCTGGCCTCGCGGTTCGATGGCGCGTTCCGTCGGTTTGAGCGTAGGGCGATCAATCAGGATACCGCCCGCGTGGGAGCGCGTTATTCGCTGTCACCCCAAACTAATATCATTGCTTCCATTATTTATACGGATCGAGATAGCATTACAAGCTATCCTAATATCAATTTAAATATTGGAAACAAGGCTCAAGGCTATCAAGCGGAAGCCCAACTGTTGCAAAAGGCCACTAATTTTAATTTGGTAACAGGTTTCGGTGTCTATTCGCTTGATGTTGATTCCATTGGCTTTGAGTCATCGGATCAAGTAGAACGGGATATCGCTTATGGTTACGCCAGTATTACATGGCCTGAAAGCTTAATCTGGACGGTTGGCCTTAGCTACCAATCCGACGAAAATCCAATATTCAATCTCGATGAACTGAATCCAAAATTTGGAGCTCAGTGGACGATCAATGATCATCTTTCCTTGCGAGCCGCCGCGTTTCAGGTGGTCAGACGGTCCGCCTATTCCATTGAGCAAACGATTGAACCGACGCAAGTTGCCGGGTTTAATCAGTTTTTTGATGATCTTGTCATGACGGTATCCAAGAATTATGGTTTGGGCCTCGATGTTCGATTCAGCAATCAATTTTATGGAGGTTTGGAAGCAGTCAGACGGGATCTTGAAGTGCCGGTTGGCTCGCAGGAATCGGAACCATTCGAAATAGAGAAAGACCAGGAAGATAACTATCAAGCCTATTTATATTGGTTGCCGAACCCACGGTGGTCGGTTTCGGCGGCATGGCATTATGAGAGTTTCAAGCTTCAGGAAGGCCAATATCTTCAGGAAGGCCAATATCTTCGGCAATTGTATTTTCAGACTCCAGTCGAGCTGAAAACAACCAGTATTCCTCTAGGTATTCGCTACTTTGACCCATCTGGTTTCTTTGCGGGACTGGGCGTAACCTACGTGAATCAGGATATCCACAATATTGATCCAGAGGCATTGACCGAACTGCCGGCCCAGAACGAGGATTTCGTCTTGGTGGACGCCAGCTTGGGGTATCGCCTGCCTAATCGCTGGGGGATTATCGCCCTTGAAGCTAGAAACCTATTCGATCAGCAGTTTTATTTTCAAGACTACAGTTTTCAATCAGCGGCTGATGCCGTGAATCCCCGATTTATTCCGGAGCGAACCCTGTATGCCCGGTTTGTTCTGAATTTCTAGTCCACAACCAAGGAGAAAACCCAATGAAATTGACTGGCGTTGAAGTTCCCACTAAAACTCTGTTCAAGCTGCCGCCCAATACGGTGATCGCGGTGATCTCGGATGATAAAGGCGAAATAAGAGTGGTAAAAGTGGATCATGGTTCCATACCTAAGGATGAATCTTTTTTGAAAGTAGCCGGTGGTTGTTTTGTGCCTGTTAATGGTCGGTTGGTATGGGTAAACCCGTGCCCGTATTGAGATAACGTCTTGCCGAAGCTCCAAACTCGGTTAACTTGGCCGGCGACTGTTGTCGCAGTCGCCGCCTTTGGAATAACACTTCTTCTCTCCAACCTGTCTTTTTTTTCTTTCCTCGAACTGAAAGGACTCGATCTGCTATTCGTCCTGCGCGGCCCTTTACCTCCCCCGGACTCGATCGCCATCGTCGCCATCGACGAACCTTCCATGGCCGAAATCGGGCGGCAATGGCCGTGGCCGCGCAGCCTGCACGCCCGCTTGGTCCAGCAACTCAACAAGGCCGGCGCCAAGGTGATTGGCTTCGACATTCTGTTCTCGGAGCCATCGGAACCGGCCGAGGATGAGGAATTGGCTCGTATTCTGCGCAGCAGCGGGAACGCCGTGCTGGTCAGCGCCCTGTCGGTGGTAAACGATCCCCTGTTTCGTCATACCATCCGGATTGATCCGATTCCGGCGTTTCGGGAGGCCGCCACGGTGGGCAGTCCACTGGTCAGCATCGATGCGGATGGAACCGTGCGGCGGGCCCGCCTGCTGGCCCCCGACCTGCCCTCGTTCGCCCTGCAAGTCGTCCGGCGCTATCTGGGAAATCCTACGCCGGGAACCATGGCGGCGACCGAAGCGAACCGGTTCAATCAAAGGAATCTATTGCGGGAGGCGCTGATCAATTATCGGGGACCGCCGAAGACGATTAAAACCGTTTCGTATTATCAGGCTCTGTATTACGAACGGATGTTGCCCCCCGGAATTTTTGCCGGAAAAATCGTACTGGTAGGCCGCCTGCTGGAAGCCATCCCCGAACCGCAACGCCTGTCGGGCGACACCTTTCTCACCCCGTTCTCCTGGATTGCCGGAAGCCCCTCAGCGGGCGTCGAGATTCAGGCCAACATCATCAGCAATATTCTCGAAGGACGGTTCGTCGGCGAACTCGACAAGCACGGTCAGTGGATTTTGCTGCTGGCGTCGATATTGGCCGCGAGTTTGCTTGTTACACGACTCGAGCCGGTCGCCGCCCTGATCGCGATGGTGGCGCTGGCGAGCTTGATGATGACAGCCGCTTACGTGGTTTTTACCCAAATGGATCTGTGGCTTCCCATGCTATCAACCGTCATGGGCCTCGCGCTGGTCTATGGCGGCCACTTGCTGGTCCGGGCGCTGATGGCCGAGCACGAGCGCCGCCGCTTGCTGGAGGAAATCAACCGCAATCTGGAAGGGAAAATTGCCGAGCGCACCCGGGAACTTTCCACCGCCAATCAGGAACTCCACCAGCGCCACCAACAGGTCGAGGCGGCTTACCAGGAACTGGCCCGCGCGCAGGAACAGCTCGTTCACTCGGAAAAGATGGCCTCATTGGGCCTATTGGTGGCCGGAGTGGCGCACGAGCTGAATAATCCCATCAGCTACGTCCACAGCAATCTGGAGTTTATCGAGGACTATACCGAACGCCTCGCTGGAATGATCGAAACGTGTTCGGACGCTGAGCATCCGGATGATCCAGGCCGCCGCCGCAGCGAGGAGCGGAAAGAAATCGCTCGCTTTGAAACCACCTTGCAGACCTTGCGGGAGCTGATCGCCAGTTGCAAAGAGGGTACTGAGCGAGTGAAGAAAATCGTACTGGATTTGCGCGTTTTTTCGCGCACCGACGATATCGGTCTCGTGCTGGCCGACCTGCATGAAGGCATCGAATCCACTCTGAATCTACTCGCCAAGCAATACAAGGATCGGATTATCGTTCACCGCGACTATGGTTGTTTGCCGCTGATGGAATGTTACCCCGGCCAAATCAACCAAGTGTTCATGAATCTTCTGCAAAACGCCGCCCAGGCAATCCCGAACCAGGGTGATGTCTGGATCAAAACGGTGGCGGATGGCGATCGGGTCAGGATCGCGATCAAGGATAACGGAATGGGTATTCCAGAGGATCGTTTGAGTCGGATCTTCGATCCCTTTTTCACCACCAAGCCGGTTGGCGCGGGAACGGGACTGGGACTCAGCATTAGCTATGGGATCATCGAAAAACATGGAGGAAAAATCCGGGTTACGAGCAAGGTCGATGAAGGAACGGAATTTACGATTGAATTACCCATACGTTTGATGGGGAGAAAGGCATGAAACGCCACGGTTTGCTGATCGTCGACGATGAGAAGGAAATCCTGCGAAGCCTCACCCTGACTTTCGCGGAGGATTATGAGGTTTTTACGGCCTCCAGCGGGACCGAAGCATTGGAAATTTTGAAACAGCAGGATATTGCTCTGATCATCGCCGATCAGCGGATGCCGGAGATGACAGGCGCGCAACTTCTCGAACAAGTCATTGGGATCGACCCACATATCATCCGCATCATCTTGACAGGCTATACCGATACCACCTCGCTGATCCAAGCCATCAACAAGGGCCATATTTATCAGTACATCACCAAGCCTTGGGAGCGCCAGGAACTGCGGGTCATTGTCAAACGGGCATTGGAAAATTATGAATTGACCCTGGAAAATCTGCGATTGCTTAAGGAATTGCAAGCCGCCAACGAACGGTTGAGGGATGAAAATGCCTTCCTGATGAACGAAG
>WBUJ01000092.1 GCA_008933795.1 Candidatus Contendibacter sp.
GGCCTGCGCGCCGCCGGCGGCCAGCAGACCCGCCAGCGCCAGGAGCGCCAGACGGGGTAATCGCCGTGATCTGTCGGACATGTCGGGAATTTCCGCATGAGGGTGAAACTGAATGAGCTTAAAGCTTATCGGGTTAAGAATGAATCGGGACTGAATTATCGCGATACGCCGCGCCCAGACAGAGCCGGGATGTTCAGTATGGATTCAGCCAGCGATTTCTAGTCTGAATTCGTAATTTCGGCGTGGCGGCGGTGAGTCGTCGCGGACCAGTGACCAATCGGGAGCGGATTCGATGAAAAAGAAGTGGTGGGCAGGGTTGATGGCGGCATTGTTGCTGGGGCCGACCGCAGTCTGGGCGCAGCGGTATGGCGGCGGCGAGGTCGAGGTGGACGTGGTCAGCGACCGGGGCCGGACGCTGCCGGAGTATCCGGTGCGTGGCGAAGGTGGGGGCGGAGTTTACAAGGCGTATCTGGAAGCGCGGCGCGGACAGAATTATTCGATCCAGATTCGCAACCGCACCAACCAGCGTGTTGGCGTGGTGATCGCGGTGGATGGCCGCAACATCATTTCCGGCGACCGTTCCAACCTGCGGCCGGACGAGCGGATGTACGTGCTCGGGCCGTATCAGCAGGAGAGTTACGACGGCTGGCGCACCGGCAAAAACCGGGTCAACCGCTTTTACTTCACCGACGCCGGCGATTCCTATTCGGGCGCCTGGGGCGATTACTCGGCGATGGGGGTGATCGCGGTGGCGGCGTTCCGCGAGGCGGAACGGTCTCAACCGCAACCGTGGAGTCAGGAAGGACCCGGTTATAGCGATCAGCGCGGGTTGCGGCGCGCGCCATCCTCGGCGGAAGGGGCGCCGCGCAGTATGCCGGCGGAACCGGGCACCGGCTATGGCGAGACCGAGCGGTCGCCGTCGCGGCGGGTGGAGTTCGATCCAGAACGGCGGCCGTTCGCCCAAGTCTTCCTGAAATACGCTTGGCGGGAAACCTTGTGCCGTCGAGGGGTGGTCGACTGCGAGGGTGGCGACCGGCCGCCGCGCGGCAACCGGTTCTGGAACGAGGGTGATCGTTATGCGCCGCCCCCGCCGCCCCCGCCGCGCGATGAGCGTGAGGAGTGGCGTTAGCGCGGGTTGGATGGGATGACGTTAGAGCGGTCTCTGGCCGCGACCGCGCGGATTGAAGGATCGCCCTCCCCGGGTCGACCGGGGAGGGCGATTTTTTTGTGAGGCGGCGGGGTTGGGCTTTCGCGCCTTATAATCCTCGTTTGATCATTGCCTTTTGCGGCGCGCATCGCCGTCCCGGAATCCGCCATGCTTCATCTCAAGCCTTCGCACAAGGCGATTCGCGCCTATTACCAGGAGATCGAGACGCTGAGCGCGACCGGCGCGCAGCATGAAGGCGCGCTGGCGCCGGCGTTCGCGGCCTTGTTGCGGCATTGCGCCGGGCAGTTGCCGAATCTGAAGCTGGTGGAACAGTACCCGATCCGGCGCGAGGGTCGCCGACCCCTGCGGGTGGATGGGGCGATTCTGGACAGCTACGAGTTGCGGCTGGGCGTGTGGGAGGCAAAGGACAGTCAGGATGATCTGGCGCGGGAGATTCAAAGGAAATTCGCCGAGGGTTATCCCAGGGACAACATTCTGTTTCAGTCGCCGGATCGGCTGGTGCTTTATCAAAATGGCCGGGAGACGTTCAACGCGGATATCCGCCGTTCGCCGGAAGCCCTGATTGACGGCTTGCGGGCGTTTTTCGGCCATCGGCCGCCGGCGTTCGCGCAGTGGCATGAGGCGGTCGAGGGTTTTAAGGAGAAGGTCGAGGAACTGGGACAGGCGCTGTTGCGGATCATCGAGCGGGAGCGGGGTCGCAATGTGGAATTCGCGGCGGTGTTTGCCGGATTTCTGCGCTTGTGCCGGGAGTCCATCAATCCGCGACTGGCGGAATCGGCGGTCGAGGAAATGCTGATCCAGCATTTGTTGACCGAGCGGATTTTCCGCAAGGTGTTCGACAATCCCGATTTTGTCAGCAAGAACATCATCGCCCGCGAAATCGAGAAGGTGATTGCGGCGCTGACGGCGCGGTCGTTCAGCCGCGAGGAGTTTCTGCGCAAGCTGGATCACTATTACCGGGCGATTGAGAGCACCGCCGCGACCATCGACGATTACGCCGAGAAACAGACCTTTTTGAATGCGGTGTACGAACGGTTCTTTCAGGGTTTCGCAGTCAAGGTGGCGGATACCCACGGGATCGTGTACACGCCGCAGCCGATTGTGGACTTCATGGTGCGGTCGGTGGATGAAATTCTGCGGCGGGAGTTCGAGCGTTCGCTGTCCGCGCCTGGCGTACATGTGCTCGATCCGTTTGTCGGCACCGGCAATTTTATCGTGCGGGTGTTGCGCCAGATCGATCTGCTGGCGCTGCCGCAAAAATATGCCGGAGAATTGCATTGCAACGAGATCATGCTGTTGCCTTATTACATTGCCAGCATGAATATCGAGCACGCTTATTACGAGATCGTTGGGGAATATCGGCCGTTCGAGGGGATTTGTCTGGTGGATACCTTTGAATTGGCGGAAGGCCGGCAGCATCAGTTTGGCTTTCTGACGCAGGCGAATACCGAGCGGGTGATGCGCCAGAAGGAAGCGCCCATTTTCGTGATTATCGGTAATCCGCCGTACAACGCGGGTCAGGTCAACGAGAATGACAACAATAAGAATCGCAAGTATCCGGTCGTGGATCGATGGGTGGCGGAAACCTACGCGGTGGAGTCGAAGGCGACCAATAAGAATGCGCTGAGCGATCCATATGTCAAAGCCTTTGCCTGGGCGACCCAGCGGTTGAAGGATCAACATCAGGGGGTGATCGCCTTGGTCACCAATAACGGTTTTTTGGAGGGGATTGCATTCGACGGGATGCGGAAATGTCTGGCGAAGGAGTTTGCTGCGATTTATCTGCTGGATTTGGGAGGTAACGTCCGCAAAAATCCCAAGTTGTCGGGAACTACGCATAATGTATTTGGGATTCAGGTCGGTGTGAGCATCGCGCTGTTGATTAAAAAGCCGGTGGAATCCAGAAAGGCGAAAATTTATTATGCGCGGGTTGGTGAGGGTTGGCGCAAGGAAGCGAAATATGATTTTCTTAACCAACAAAAAGCCTATCAAAACATCGAGTGGCGGGAAGTGGACCCGGATCTTCATCAAACCTGGTTGACCGAGGGATTGCAATCGGAATTTCATAACTTCATCCCGATGGGTGGCAAGGAGGAAAAATCGGCAAAGTCAGTCGTTGAAGGGGTTATTTTTAAGATTTTTAGCAATGGAATAAAAACTAATCGTGACGTTTGGACGTACAATTTTAATCGTGACGCGCTGGCCGCCAACGTACAGCGAACGATCGAATTTTATAATGAGCAGGTTTTTAAATGGAATCGTTTGAAAGATAAGCCAAAAGTGGATGATTTTGTCGGTTACGATGACGCCAGAATCAGTTGGAGCGAAAGCCTTAAAAACTCGTTACAACATAATATATTGGCGCAATTCGACCCAGACAAGGTGCGAGTTTCTCTTTATCGGCCTTTTAGTAAACTAAGCCTTTACTTTGATAGAATATTTAATGAAAGAGTATATTTGTTCCCTTTAATATATCCTAGAAGTATACAAGAAAATGAAAACAAAACTATCTGTATCAGTGGAGTAGGTAGTAACAAACCGTTCCACGTTTTGATGACAAATATCATACCATGCCTTGATTCTCTCGAAAAAACTCAATGTTTCCCCTTCTATGCCTACACCGAGGACGGTCAAAACCGACGCGAAAATATTACCGATTGGGCATTGATTCATTTTTGCCACCACTACCGTGATTCGGCTATTGGAAAATGGGACATTTTTCATTACGCCTACGGACTGCTGCACCATTCCGACTACCGCCGAAAATACGCCGCCAATCTCCGCCGCGAATTGCCGCGCATTCCCCTCGTCCCTGATTTTTGGGCCTTCGCCCGCGCTGGCCAGGCTCTCGCCGAATTGCACGTTCATTACGAACAGCAACCGGCTTATCCGTTGAAAATCCAGGCAACGGCGCAACCGCTACGGTGGGACGTGCAAAAAATGAAGCTCAACAAGGAAAAAACCGCGCTGATTTACAACGAAACCCTGACGCTGGCCGGCATTCCACCGGGAGCGTTTGACTATCGGCTCGGCAACCGCTCGGCGCTGGACTGGATCATTGACCAATACCAGACCAAAACCGACCCACGCAGCGGCATCGTCAACGATCCCCATCGCCCGGACGAACCGCGCTACATCATCGAATTGATCCAAAAGGTGATTTACGTCAGCGTCGAAACGGTGAGAATCATCGAGGCATTGCCGAGACTGGCGGATTGAATCGAATCAAAGGGGAATCCATGTATAAATCCGGTAAGTATTCATGACATTCCACGACTCCAAGCACTGGCCCGACTACTGGCGCCGACTGCGCGAGGCACTGCTGAATCCGCGCGTCGATGACCGATCGCTGGAGGCGGCGCTGCGCGCGGCGCGGGCGCGACAACCGCTGCCGGTATTATGGCTGATCGGCAAGGCCCAGGCCGGCAAGACTTCGATCATCCGGGCGCTGACTGGCAGCGAAACCGCTGAAATCGGCAACGGGTTCCAGCCCTGCACTCGCACCGCCCGATTTTACGATTTTCCGACCGAGGCCCCGGTGGTGCGCTTTCTCGACACCCGCGGCCTGGGCGAGGTGGCCTACGATCCCACCGACGACATCCGCTACTGCGAATCGCAAGCCCACCTGCTGCTCGGGGTGATGAAAGCGACCGACATTCGCCAGGACGCCGTGTTCGAGGTGCTGCGCGCGGTGCGCCGCCGCCATCCCGAATGGCCGGCGCTGATCGCCCAGACCAGCCTGCACGAGGCTTATCCGCCCGGCGGCGAGCATCTTCTGCCCTATCCCTACGATCGCGAACCATGGCCGCCCCAGGTTCCCGCCGATCTCGCCCGCGCCCTGACCGCGCACCGCGACCGGCTGGGGGCGCTGCCCGGTTCGGCCCTGGTGTGTTGGGTTCCCATCGACCTGACCTTGCCCGAGGACGGCTACGAACCGGCGAATTACGGCCTGGACGCGCTCTGGACCGCGATTGAAGCGGTCTCGACTCTGGGTTTGCAGGCCAGGCTGCGGGGCGACGCCGGGATTCGCGATGTCTACGACCGCGCCGCCCATCCCCACATCGTCGGCCACGCGCTGGCCGCCGCCGGCGTCGGCGCGTTGCCGCTGGTGGATTTGGTCGGGGTGCCGGCGGTGCAGGCTAATTTGCTGCGCGTGCTCGCCAAATTGTATAAGCAGGACTGGAATGTACCGATGGCGTCCGAATTTCTCGGCCTGCTCGGCGCGGGCATCGGCATCGGCTACCTGGCGCGAACGGTCGGTCGGGAACTGATCAAGCTCGTGCCTTGGTTGGGGCAGACGGTCGGCGCGGTTTGGGGCGCGACCGCCAGCGGCGCGACGACCTACGCCCTCGGCAAGGCCGCCGGCTACTACTTCGCCAGCCGGCGGCGACACAGTCTGGTGGATGCCGAGGCGCTGCGCCGGGTTTACGCCGAGGCGCTGACCAGCGGCGCGAACCTTTTGAAAGTACCGCCGGGGGAAGATCGGTCATGAAAACCCTGTTCGACCGGCTCGATCGCCTGCGCGTGCTGGCGCTGCTGCTGTGGGCGCTGCCGGTCGCCGCGCTGGTTCCACTCGGGCTGTTCTGGCTGTGGCGGGCGGAGGCCCTGCCCTGGTGGCTGCTGGCCATGGTGTCGTGCAGCGCCGCCGGCTACGGTTTGCAGCGCTGGCTGCGGCGGCGCGACCGCCAATTGCTGGCCGGGGCGGCGACCGATCCCGATCCGGGCTGGCCGCCGAAAGCGGAGGACGCCTGGGTCGTGGTCGAGCGGTTGGCGGAGGAGGCGAAGCCGGAGGATTGGCCGCTGAACGAGGGTGAGCGATGGTGGACGCTCGGCCAAAACACCCTGGAAGTCGTCGCCCGCTACTATCACCCGAAACAGGAGCGGCCACTGCTGGAACTGACCGTGCCGCATACCCTGCTGATCATCGAACGGGCCAGCCGCGACCTGCGCGCCGCCGTGACCGATCATATCCCCCTCAGCCACGGCCTGACCCTCGGCGATTTGCTTCGCGCCTGGGGCTGGAAGGATGCCGCCGAACGGTTGCTGAACATTTATCGGGCCGGACGACTGGTGGTCAATCCGGCCGATGCGCTATTGAGCGAGGCTTGGGGCCATCTGCGCGGCCAGGCTTACGGCGCGGCCTGGATCGAGTTGCAGCGCTGGCTGCTGCGCGAGTACGTCCGCAAGGTGGGCTATTACGCCATCGAGTTGTACAGCGGGCGGCTGACCTTGACCAATACGCCGATGCCCGAACCGATCAAGGCTGAAAACCCGGTAACCGAGCCATTGCGGATCGTGGTGTTGGGCCGGGCCAACGCCGGCAAGTCAAGTTTGATCAACGCGCTGTTCGGCCAACTGACCGCCGCCACCGACGTGCTGCCGGACACCACGGCGGAATTGACGCCCTACCGGCTGGAACGCGGCGGGCTGGACGCGGCGCTGATTTTCGACACGCCGGGCTGCGATACCGAACTGCTGAGCAGCAAGGCCCTGAAACAAGCGGTGCTGGACGCCGATTTGCTGCTCTGGGTGTGCGCCGCGCATCGCCCGGACCGACAAATCGAGCGGGACACGCTGGATGCCGTGCGCCGCTGGCAGGCCGAACGGCAGGATCGCCGTCCCCCGCCACTGCTGGTCGTGGTCAGCCACATCGACCAGTTGCGCCCGCCGCGCGAGTGGCAACCGCCTTACGATCTGCGCGATCCGCAGAGTACGAAGGCGGTCAATATCCGCGCGGCAGTGGAAACCGTGGCGGCGGATCTGGCGGTTTCCATCGCGGCGGTCATTCCGGTTTGTCTGGCCGGGGGGCGGATTTACAACGTGGACGATGCATTGTGGGCGGCGTTGCTCGACCAGCAGGACGAGGCGGGCAAGGTTCGGTTGCTGCGCTGTCGGGAGCAGCGGAAACGGGCCGAGAACTGGACGCTGCTGCGCCGGCAACTGACGAACACCGGGCGGTGGCTGCTGAATCTGCCGGGGCGGATGCGGGAATGAGGCTTCGGCCCGCCGGCGACGACCATGCCGCGCCTCGTTCATAACCTGCTCCGCGTCGGGTTGAGCCTGGGCGTCATCCTGGCGCTGATCCTGCACGCCAATAGCGTCTATCCGCTGGCGCTGGTCAGCCAATTGGAACTGTTCGCCTACGATACCCGGTTGCGGTTGACGATGCCGGGTGGGGTGGACCCACGCATCGTCATCGTGGACATCGACGAAATCAGCCTGCGGCGGGAAGGGCAATGGCCTTGGTCGCGGCAACGGTTGGCGCGGTTGGTGGAGGTCCTGTTCGCCGATTATCGCATCCAGTTGCTGGCGTTCGACATCGTGTTCGCCGAAACCGAGCGCGATTCGGCGACGACCGTGCTGGAAACCCTGGCCCGGGGCGCGCTGCGCGAGGATGCCGCCTTTCAGCGGGAATGGGCGCTGCTGCGCCCGACGCTGGCCGGCGATGTCCACTTCGCCGCCAGTCTGCGGGAGCGGCCGGTGGTGCTGGGCTATTACTTCACCCTGCCGGGGCAGCAAGGCCAGGACCTGCGCCTCGGGCAACTGCCCGTCGCCGCCGCGCCGATCACCGCCCTGGCGGGCGCTCCCAACCCCTTTGCCGTGGCCAGCGGCTACAGCGCCAGCCTGCCGCTGTTGCAAGCCAGCGCCCGGAGCGGCGGATTTTTCAACAGTCCGCTGGTGGATGCGGATGGCCGGTTTCGCCGACTACCCCTGTTGCTGAGCCATGACGATCAACTTTACGAGCATTTCGCGCTGGCGGCGGTGCGAACGCTGTTGGGCGGACCGCCGCTGGAGTTCGTGACCGGCGCCGGCTATCGCGATGCCCCCCACGGCCGGCGGGTGGAAGCGGTGCGGGTCGGCGGCGTGTTCGACATCCCGGTGGATGCCCAGGGCGCGGCGTGGGTGCCCTACCGGGGGCCGCGGGGCAGTTTTCCCTATCTTTCCGCCAGCGCGGTGCTCCACCGGCAGGTGGAGCCCCAACGGTTGGCCGGCGCCATCGTGCTGGTGGGGGCCACCGCCGCTGGCCTGACCGATTTACGGGCCACGCCGGTGCAAGACATTTATCCGGGCGTCGAGATCAACGCCAATCTGATGGCCGGGATTCTCGACCAAAGCATCAAGTACCAGCCCGTGTTTGTCCGGGGTCTCGAAAGCCTGCTGCTGTTGCTGCTGGGCGGATTGGGGATCGCGCTGGGTTTTTTGCCGCCGCTCCGGGCCTTGCTGGGCGCGTTGGTGCTAGCCGCCGTCACGGTGGGCCTGAATCTGTACGCCTGGCAACGGTTGAACTGGGTAATCCCGTTGGCCCCGGCGCTGGTATTGCTCGTGCTGTCGTATCTGTTGCACAGCAGCTACGGCTATTTCGCGCAGACCCGCCGCGAGCAGCGGTTGGCGCGGCTGTTCGGCCAGTACGTGCCGCGCGAGCTGGTGACGGAGATGAGCCGGCGGCCGGGCAGTTACGCGCTGGGCGGGGAAAGCCGGGAGATGACGGTGCTGTTCAGCGACATTCAGGACTTCACCCCCCTCTCGGAAACGCTGGAGCCGCGCCAGTTGACCCAACTCATGCAGTTCATTCTCACCCCGTTGACTCAGGTGATTCACGAGCAGCGCGGCACGGTGGACAAGTACATCGGCGATGCCATCATGGCGTTCTGGGGGGCGCCGCTGCCCGATCCCGCTCATGCCCGCCATGCCGTTCGCGCGGCGCTGGCGATGCAGGCGCGGCTGGAGGCGTTGGCGCCGGAGCTGGCGGCCCACGGCTGGCCGGCCCTGCGGATTCGTATTGGCGTCAACAGCGGGTTGATGAGCGTCGGCAACATGGGTTCGGAATTTCGCATGGCCTACACCGTGCTGGGCGACGCGGTCAACTTGGCGGCGCGGCTGGAAAGCGCCGCCAAGCAATATCGGGCAGCCATCGTGCTGAGCGAAACCACCCGCGCCGCCGTTCCCGAACTGGCCTGCCGGGAGTTGGATCGCGTGCGAGTCAAGGGCCGCGCCCAGCCCGTGACCCTGTTCGAGCCGCTGGGGCTGGCGGACGCACTGACCGATGCGCTGCGGGAGGAACTGGCGCTGCATGAACAGGCGCTCGTCGCCTATCGCGCCGGCGATTGGGAGTTGGCCGCCGCCCGGTTCGAGGCGTTGCGAATCCGACAGCCGGAACGGGCCTTGTATACACTTTATCTGGAACGGATCGCCCGTTTGCGCACCCATCCGCCCGCCGTTTGGGATGGCGTCTTCGCGCTCACCGAAAAATGACCATTTACTCCCACTCCCCGCGCCCGTTGGCGGGAGAGAGGGGTTGGGGATATAGAGTCGTCTTGGAGGATCGTTGTCATGTCGCGTTGCAAAATCTGGTGGATCGCAGGGATCTTCGGCTGGCTGTTCGCCGCGGTGGGGTATGCGGCGCCCAAAACGGAAGTGGCGGGCTACGTCACCCGGGTGCGGGGCGAGGTGGTCAGCGAAGCCGCCACTGGCCGGCAAATGCTGGCGCTGGGTCATGTCCTGTATCTTGGCGACCGCATTGTGACCGGGACCGACGCCCGGCTGGAGGCCCGGATGCGGGATGGCATGGTCATCACCCTGGGTGAGAAGACCGAGTTTGTGGTTCGGCAGGTCATGGGCGTGACCCCGAACAGCAATAACTCGATCTTCGAACTGGCCAAGGGAGTGTTCCGGTCCGTCACCGCCCAGGCCGAAGCGAAACCGCAACCCAGGGAACCTTGTCGGGTGGAAACGCCGGTGGCGACCATCGGCATTCGCGGCACCGAGCTGTGGGGCGGTTTCAACCTGCTCGACGCTGGCGCGCGCACGCTGGACGTGGTGATGCTGGAAGGCAAGGGCGTGTATGTCGAAAGCGCGGGGAAACGGGTGGAGTTGAAGCGGGCCGGGGAGGGCACCATGGTGAAGGGCGCCGGTCAGGCTCCGATGCTCACCAAGGTATGGAAAGAGGAAAAACTCCAGGCGGCACAACGCACGGTGGCGTGGTAGCGAGGAACCTGACGGTGGTGTTTGGGGTCCGAGAGTGGTCTTTGGAGGCAATCATGGTAGAACAGGGCAACTTGCCGAACAGCGCCAAGCCGCTGGCGAATCCAATCGCGGTGCTGCGGGAAGAGTTTGACGACTGGGCGGTTCTGTTCAACCCCGACACCGCCGAGGCCGTCTGCCTCGACCCCGTCGGCGTCGCGGTGTGGAAGCGCCTCGATGGTCAGCGCACGCTGGAGCAAATCGCCCGCGATCTGGAGGACGACTTCAGCGAGGTGCCCGCTACGGCCGCACAGGACCTGCGCGCATTTGTCGCCGACCTCGCCAGAGACGGCTTCATCGGCTACGAAGTGACGGGCGCTGCTTAGATGGACGCTCCTGCCAGCGCCTCCGTTGCCACGCCCGGCGCGGCGCCGCTGATGCGCACCCCGCGCACGGTACACATTGATTTGACCGCAAGCTGTAATCTGCGCTGCCGCTATTGCTATTTTTTCAACAACCCGGCGGTGGACTACCGCGATTTGCCGACGGAAGAATGGCTGGCGTTTTTCGCGGAACTGGGCGCGCTGAAGGTGATGAACGTCATCCTGGCGGGCGGCGAACCGTTCAAGCGCCCCGATCTGCCGGCGTTGCTGGAAGGCATCGCCCGTCACCGGATGCGGTTTGCGCTGCTGTCCAACGGGGCGCTGATCGAAGAGGGGATTGCGGCCTTCATCGCGGCCACTCGCCGCTGCGACTACGTGCAGGTGTCGGTGGATGGGGCGTCGCCGACTGCCCACGACGCGGGCCGTGGGCGCGGGTCGTTCCAGGGCGCGGCGCGCGGCATTCGCGTGTTGCAGCGGCATGGCATTCCGGTTACGGTGCGCGTCACGATCCATCGCCACAATGTCGGCGACCTGGACAACATCGCGCGCCTGTTGCTGGAGGAACTGGGCCTGCCCGGTTTCAGCACCAATGCCGCCGGCTATTTGGGCAGTTGCCAGCGGCACGCCGATGAACTGTTGCTGACCACCGCCGAGCGGCAGGAGGCGATGGCCGCGCTGTTGCGGCTGGCGGAGCGCTATCCGGGGCGCATTCAGGCCAGCGCGGGACCTTTGGCGGAGGGGCGGACGTGGGCGCGAATGGAAGCTGCGCGCCGGGACCACGCGCCGCCGTTCGCCCACGGTGGGCGGCTCACCGGCTGCGGCTGTCCCCGGAGCGAGATTACGGTACGGGCCGATGGGGTGATCGTGCCCTGCTCCATGCTGGCGCATCTCGAACTGGGGCGCATCCAGCGCGATTCGCTGGCCGCAATCTGGCGCGATGCGCCGGCGCTCACGGCGTTACGCGCCCGATCTGTCATTCCATTGCGCGATTTCGCGTTCTGCGCCGGTTGCCCCTATACCGCGTATTGCACCGGCAATTGTCCAGGACTGGCCTACGCCCTGACCGGTCAGGTGGATCATCCCAGCCCGGATGCTTGCCTGCGGCGGTTTTTGGCGGATGGCGGGCGACTGGACCCGATCATGGCACCGGCGGCGTGGTTGGAGTGACGCCGATGGACAACGCTTTCTCACTGAATACACTGTATTTCTATCTCACCGAAGGGTGCAACCTGGCCTGCCGCCATTGCTGGATGACGCCGAAATTCGACGCCGACGCCACGCGCCAGCCGGTGCTCCCGGTCGAACTGTTCGAGACGATCCTGGCCGAGGCGAAACCGCTCGGGTTGACCGGCGTGAAGCTGACCGGCGGTGAGCCGTTGCTGCACCCGCGCATTCTGGATTTGCTCAAGATCGTGCAGCGCGAGGAACTGACGCTGACCATCGAAACCAACGGCGTGCTCTGCACCCCGGCGCTGGCGGCGGAAATCGCCAGAGCGCGGCAGCCGTTCGTGTCGGTGAGCCTCGATGGCGCGGACGCCGCCACCCACGAATGGGTGCGCGGTGTTGCAGGTTCGTTCGCAGCGGCTACCCGGGCGGTGCGGGCGTTGGCGGGCGTGGGACTTGAGCCGCAGGTGATTTTCTCGGTGATGCGCCACAATGCGGGGCAGGTGGAGGCGGTGGTGCGGCTGGCTGAAACCTTGGGCGCGGAATCGGTCAAATTCAATGTCATTCAGCCCACGGCGCGGGGCGAAAAACTGCACGCGGCGGAAGAGACGCTGACGATTGCCGAACTGATCGCGCTGGGGCGGCGGGTGGACCGGGAACTGGCCCCCACGACCAAACTGCGATTGTTTTTCGATTACCCGCCCGCGTTTCGCCCCCTGAGCCGGCTGGCCAGCGGCGATGCCTGCGGGCAGTGCGGCATTCTCGGCATTCTCGGCGTGCTGGCGAACGGTCGCTACGCGCTGTGCGGCATCGGCGAAAACGTGCCGGAATTGACCTTTGGCATTGCCGGGCAGGACCGGCTGGAAACAGTATGGCGCGAATCGGCCACGCTCCAGGCGTTGCGGGAAGGTCTGCCCGCCCGCTTGGAGGGTGTGTGCGAACGCTGCCTGATGAAGAAGATGTGTCTGGGGTCGTGCATCGCGCAGAACTATTACCGCTCCCGCAAGCTATGGGCGCCGTTCTGGTTTTGCGAAGAAGCGGAACGGGCCGGGCTGTTTCCAACGTCGAGGAGTTTTGAACATGTCGGATGAAGCGCGCAATTCAAAACCCAAGCCACGCTATCAACCGCCGCAAGTGATTCGTTTTCGCGATCTGGCGAGAGGGTATGGCGACGGAAATTGCCCTTCCGGAATCGCTGCGAACGGTTTTTGCGGGTCAGGCGGTAGTGCTCATGCTAATAATGGTTGTGCTAGCGGAACCCGGGCATGATTTCATGTTAACGCTAGGCGATGGGAGTCAGTGGATTCTCCACGCTGCCGATGATACAGCCCGCGAAAGCATCGCTCAATTCAGCAGGGCGACACGATTGAAGCTGTATTCTTCAGAGGCTGGAAAGGCGCATGAAGTCGTGTTTGCGCCCTGCATCGGCAACTCTCTTAAAGTCCCCGATGATTTAGTTGATTGCCTGCGGCTGGTCGAACTCTCAACGTTGTTGGCGCGAGCCTTCGTGCCGCGCGGTGGTGTATTGCTGCACGGCGCGCTGGCCGAACAAGAGGGGCGGGGGGTGTTACTCGCCGCTCCGGGTGGCACGGGTAAAACCACCGCTAGCAACCGCTTGGCACCGCCGTGGCGCTCGCTAAGCGATGACTTAACGCTAGTGCTACAAGATAAACAGGGGCGTTGGTGGGCACACCCCTGGCCGACTTGGGGCCGTTTTGCGCCGGGCGGTCCAGGGGGGGCTTGGGACGTGCAACACGCCGTGCCCTTGCACGCCATGTTTTACCTGGCGCAGGCGCCAGCAGAGAAAGTGGAGCCGCTAGGCGCCGGCCAAGCTATTGCCAGGCTAGTGCAATCGGCTGAACAGGCGGCCTATTATGCTTCGATTCCCGGATCGCCCAGCGAAGAAACTTCTGTTCTTCGTCAACAAATTTTTGACCTATTGTGCAATCTCGCGCGGGCCGTGCCGGCGTTTGTGCTGCACCTCAGCCTGACCGGCGCATTTTGGGTCGAGATCGAGCGGGCGCTGGGCTGGAACCGCGAATAACCCGATGTCCTCTGCCCATCGCTTCTACGCTGCCTATGCCGGTCCCAGCATGAATCCGACGCTGGTCGAGCCGGAACTGATCGAAATCGAACCGTATTACGACCGACCGGTGCGCGTGGGCGACGTGGTGTTTTTCACCCGGCCTGATGAAGCAGACTTCATCGTACATCGGGTCGTGCGCATCACCGCCGCCGGTCTCCGCACCCGTGGCGATGATAATTCCCAAGATGACGCGGATTGGCTTCAGATTTCAGCCATTCATGGGCAAGTTGTGGCGGCCTGGTGGGGACAACGGCGGCGGGTGATCGCCGGTGGGCGCGCGGGATGGCTGCTGGCGCAGGGGTTGCGCGTGCGCCGCTTCGCCTATCGTCTGATCGCGCGGTCGTTGCGCCGCCCCTATCATGCGCTGGCCCGGTGGGGCTTCATTCGAACTCTGGCCGCGCCCTGGTTCAAACCCCAAGTGATCGCCTTCTCAGGACGCAGCCGTTATACCCGGCAACTGTGGTGGGGCCAGCGCCTGATCGGTAACTATGACGCCCAAGTCCAGCAGTGGCGCATTCGCCATCCCTATCGCTTGTGGGTGGATGCCGCCGCCTTGCCAGCGCCGGCGGGTGGCGGGTATGGCCCGCCCCGTTGGTGGCGTCGGATGGGCGGTATAAGGCGGTATAAGATGGGCGGCGCCTACCCTGCCTGACTGTGCGACGCTTGGCTTTTACGGAGGTTGACATGATGAATCTGGCCGTCCAACCCGCTTTCGATGCCAAGTCTTACCTGGTCTGGGAAGAGCGGCAAGCGGAAAAACATGAATTCATCGCCGGCGAGGTGTTCGCCAGGGCGGAGGCGCGGCGCGAGCATGTGGTCGTGTCTGGCAATCTGGCTGCGGCCTTCAAGCAACGGCTGCGTGGCGGGCCGTGTCAGGCGTATGTCGCCGATTTGAAAGTGCGGGTGGAAGCGGCGGACGCCTTTTTCTACCCGGATGTCGTGGTGTCGTGCGATCCGCGCGATCACGCGGCGAGCCAGTTCATCGCCCATCCGACGTTGATCGTGGAGGTGTTGTCGGAGTCCACCGCCGCTTTCGACCGGGGTAACAAGTTCGCGGCTTATCGCACGTTGCCGTCGTTGCGGGAATACGTGCTGGTGGATATCGAAACGCGCCGGGTGGAAACATTCCAGCGCACTCCGGAAAATGACTGGTTGTTTCACGAATATCTTCCCAGTTGCGGGGAATGCGGTTTCCCGGCGTTGAACGTCTCGATTCCTTTCGACGAGGTTTTTGAGAATGTCGTGCCTCAAGCAGGCTAACTTGAAAATTTCCGAACAGGTGGTCACTCGCCAGATAGGCGACGAGACCGTCCTCCTCAATCTTGAATCCGGGACCTACTTCGGTCTCGATCCGGTGGGTAGCCGCTTTCTTGAATTGCTCCAGACGGAAGGCGCGCTGACAGCCGTCATCGCCCGGATGCTGGAAGAGTTTGATGTGACCGAACCCCAGTTGGAGGCCGATCTGTTGCGACTGGCGGATGAGATGCTCGCCAGCGGCTTGCTTGAAGTGGCGTGGTAGTCTGGAATCGAGAGGTGGAATCCTCTAACCCAGACCAATACGGTTTCGGCGACTGAGCGCATGTCCGCCCGCGCCGCCTACCTGACCGAACGGTTCCGCAAGGCGCTGGCGCAGTTGCCCTACCTGCCGTGGGCGCTGGGATTGATCTGGCGTGCGACCCGGGGTTGGACGCTGGCCTGGGCGGCGTTGGTGATCGTGCAGGGCTTGCTGCCCGTCGCCGTGGTGCTGCTGACCCGCACCCTGGTGGACAGTCTGGTGGTCACGGCGCAAGCGCCAGGAGACGGGCCGGCGCTCCGGCAAACCCTGCTCTGGGTGGCGCTGATGGCGGGGTTGTTGCTGCTCGGCGAAGGTCTGCGCGGCATCGCCGCCTGGGTGCGCGTCGCCCAGGCGGAATGGTTGCGGGATCATCTCGACGACCGGATTCACGGCCAGGCCATCGGGCTGGACCTGAGCTATTACGAAACCGCCGAATACTACGATCAGTTGCATCGGGCGCGGGTGGATGCGCTCAGTCGCCCGCTGGCGTTGCTGGAGAACCTCGGCCATCTGGCGCAGAACGGCCTGACCCTGCTGGCCATGGCCGGCGTCCTGTGGAGTTACGCGCCCTGGCTGCCATTGGTATTGATCGGCGGCGCGCTGCCGGGACTGGGGGTGGCGGCGCGGTTCATCGTGCGCTTCCATCGCTGGCGGATCTGTAATACCGGCAACGAGCGCCGCGCCAGCTACTACGACTGGATGCTGACCTGGGACCGGGCAGCGGCGGAACTGCGCCTGTTCGATCTCGGCGACTCGTTGCGGACCGCCTATCGCGCCGTGCGCGGCCAACTGCGCGGCGAGCGCCTGCAACTCGCCCGCCAGCAGATGCTGGCCGAGTTGGGCGCGGACGCCGTCACCCTGCTGACCATGGGACTGACCATCGCCTGGATGATGGGGCGACTGGCGCAGGGGTTGGCTAGCCTGGGCGATCTGGCGCTGTTCTATCAGGTGTTCAGCCAGGGACAGCGACTGATGCGCACCGCGCTGGGCAGCGTCGGCGAGATGTACAGCAACCTGCTGTTCCTGGAAAACCTGCACGAATTTCTGGCCCTGCGTCCCACGGTCGCCGACCCGCCCCGCCCCGTGTGCCCGCCGCCGGACGGGCCGGGAACGATCCGGCTGGAAAACGTCCGCTTCCGCTATCCTGGCAGCCAGCGGCTGGCGCTGGATGGGTTTGATCTGACTATCCCCGCCGGCCGGATCGTGGCCATCGTCGGCGAGAACGGCGCTGGCAAGAGCACGCTGATCAAGCTGCTGTGCCGGCTTTACGACCCGGAAGCGGGTCGGGTGAGTCTGGATGGCGTGGACCTGCGCGATCTGGTGCTGGCCGACTGGCGCCGACGGATCACGGTGCTGTTTCAGGAGCCGGTGCATTATCACGACACCGTCGCCTACAATCTGACCTGCGGCGACCTGGCCGCCGCGCCGGATGCCGAGGCGATGGCCGCCGCCGCCCACGCCGCCGGGGCCGAGGGGCCGATCCAGCGCCTGCCGCAAGGTTATGAGACGGTGCTGGGCAAGTGGTTTGGCGGGGCGGAACTGAGCGTGGGCGAATGGCAGCGGCTGGCGCTGGCCCGCGCCTTTCTGCGCCGGTCCGCGCTGCTGATTCTGGACGAGCCGACCAGCGCCATGGATTCCTGGGCGGAAGCCGACTGGCTGGCGCGGTTTCGCGCGCTGGCCGCCGGCCGCACCGCCGTCGTGATCACCCACCGCTTCACCACCGCCCTGCACGCCGACGTCATTC
>WBUJ01000266.1 GCA_008933795.1 Candidatus Contendibacter sp.
GAGGAAGCCACCGCTGCCCAGCAACGGGCCGCTGACGACGCTGACCGCAACGCCCGCCGCATGGCCAGCGTGATCAGCTATGCCGGCGAGGCGCTCGACCAGTTGAACGCGAAGGGCAAGGCGGCGCTGGACGCCATCGGCAAAGGCTACGAGCACGCCGGCTACACGCTGCAAAACATGAACCGGGCGCTGGCGGAAGAAGTGCGCGCCCTGGACGGCGCGGCCCAGGCGGAAATCGCCGCCGCTGGCCGGCTGGAAAAGCTGCAAGCCGCCGCCGCTGGGGTAGGACCGTCCGCCGACCAGGCGCGGGAAGCCCTGGCCAATCTGGGGCGTGGCGGTGGGGCGGGCATTCGCGGCATTACCGCCGCCGGCGAACAGGCGATTGCCACCCTCGAGGGCATCAAAGCCTCCGCGGAACAGGCGGCGCAATCGCTGGCGGACATGGCGGACGGGTTCCGCCGGGAAATGCTGCAAATCCAGGGCGACCAACAGGGGCTACTCGAAGCGGAACACGAGGACAACCTGCGCCGGCTGGAAGAGTTGCACCAAGCGTCCGGCGACTACGGCAACGACGAATACAACCAGGCGGTGGCGCGCGCCAATCAACTGCACAGCCTCAAGCTCAAGCAGCTCCGTGAGCAGGAAGAAGAGCAGCGCCGTCGCGACCGCGATTCCGCCGGGGGTACGGCGGAAGACCTGGACCGCCTCACGGAGGCCGCCGAGCGCACGCAAAAAGCGTTGTCCGGGCTGGCCGGGGTCAGTCTGTCCGGGCTGGCCGGGCAAGCCCGCGACCTGAAAGGGCACTTCCAAGGCTTGAATGAGTTGCTGTAATGGCGCGCGTCGTCTACGACCCGGCGATCAAGGCCGCCGCCCGCGACCGCTACGAGGCCGGCGTCGGGTTCGACGTGATCCACCACGAAACCGGCGTCGGCGCCGACACCCTGCGCTACTGGGCGCGCAAGGAGTCCTGGCGCAAGCCCAAGCCCGACGACCTCGCCCCCGGCCGGGGCCACCGCTACCCCGCCAGCACCAAGGCGCAGGCCAAGGACCTCTACCTGGCCGGCCTGTCGGCGCGCGCCGTCGGCGAACGGCTCGGCGTGCCCACCCCCACGATTGATTATTGGCAACGCAGCGGCCAATGGGACCGGGGCACCGTCACCAGCTCGCGCGAGGGGCTGATCAAAGCCATCGCCCGCCTGTCGTCCCAGCGCACGCTGTCCCCCGACGACAGCCACGCCCTCGACAAGCTCACCAAAAGCCTGGAGCGGCTCGACAAGGCCGCTGCCGCCGAGCGCCGCGCCCAGACCCCCAAGAAGCGCGCCGGACCCAAAAACGCCGCCGCCCGCGCCGCGCTGCTCGCCCAGGCCCTCGCCCCCGAGTTTGGCCTGTACCCCTACCAGCGCGCCTTCCTGGAAGACGCCGGGCGCTTCCGCGCCGTGCTCAAATCCCGCCAGATCGGCTTTAGTTACGTGCTGGCGCTCGATGCCTTGCTGGAAGCCAGCGGCGGCCGTGACGCCGTCATCGTCTCGGCCAGCCAGGATCAGGCCGACCTGCTGATCGGCTACGCCCAGCGCCACGCCGAGAAACTGGGGCTGGAGCTGCTCGCCCTGTCGCGCTCCGAATTGGTGCTCGACCACGGCGCCAAGGTCATCAGCCGGCCCGCCAACGTCCGCACCGTGCAAGGCTTCTCCGGCTCGCTCTACCTCGACGAATTCGCCTGGATGCCCGACGCCCGCAAGATGTGGGAAGCCGCCGTCCCGGTCATCGTCGCCGTCAAGGGCCGGCTCACCGTCTGCTCCACCCCCTACGACCAGGGCAGCCTGTTCTACCAACTGGTCGAAGACCCCGAGCACCGCTACCCGCAATTTAGCCGAACCCGCCTCACCTTGAGCGACGCCGTCGCCCAGGGCTTGCCGGTGGACGAGGCGGAACTGCGCGGGTTATTCGACAGTGACGCCTACCAACGACTGTTTCAAAACGCCTGGTTTGACGACGCCGAAAGCTACTTCACCTGCGACGAAGTGAAAGCCTGCGTCGGCGACTGCCTCAACGTCACCACCGGCGCCGCGCTGCACGGCGGCTACGACGTGGGGCGCACCACCGACGCCAGCGAGCTGATCTTGGTGGAAGGCGGCGACGCGGTAGCCGTCCGGCTGCGCAAGACCCTCAAGCGCGCCCCGTTCGCCGAACAGAAGGCGGTGCTGGAAAGCCACCTGCGCGCCTATCGCGTCAAGCAGCTGCACATCGACGCCACCGGCATGGGCGCCAACCTGGCCGAGGATTTACAGCGGAGCTACCCGAGCGTGGTGCGCCCGGTCTGGTTCACCCAGGCGCTCAAGGAAGAACTGGCGGTCAATTTGAAGAAGCTGTTCGAGGAGCGCAAGATCGTCATCCCCAACGATCCGAACCTGATCGCCCAAATCCATGGCATCAAGCGCATCGCCAAGGAGAGGGGCTTCAGCTACGACGCCACTCGCAACCGGGAAATTGGCCATGCGGATGCGTTCTGGGCGCTGGCGCTGGCGTGCCGGGACCTGGGGTTCAGCCGCCGTAACATCGTCACCGCGATAATACTCTAGGGCAGTGATATACAACTTTTGTACAATAAAAATATTGATCAAAATTTGATCAATATGCGAATGGATGTAATTTTAGTCGCATTTTTCATGTAATTTACTT
>WBUJ01000093.1 GCA_008933795.1 Candidatus Contendibacter sp.
CTCGTGAAGCGAATAATCCCCCTGGGAATCGACCAGGGCTAAAAGTTCGGGCTTTCGCCCGGTCCAGGATACGACAACCTCCGGGTAAAACACGTGACGCATATCTTCCGCCAGATCGCGAAAGAACAGTTTCGTATCGCCTTCGAGGCCCGCCGGCCGATCAATCACGCTGCGCACGACCTCTCGCACAAGGTGTGCCTTTCGCCACGCCGCCGCTAAACGCAAGGGGTGCCAGGGTGCGACGATGGCCGCTGCAGCACCATCACCGACAGGCGCCTGACCCAATTCCAACAGAGGGCGAAGCAACAGTTCTTTGTTCCGGTCTCCTGGGGCGTGCTTTCGCACTGCGTCCAGCAAGTCGGCATAGGCGCTCGCCTGTTCGCGGCATGCCAGGTTTAGCGCTCCCTCTTGCCGAAACCCAATGATTGCGTCCTCGTACCGCTCGCGGAATGCCTCAAAAAGCGCCTGCAATTCCTCTGCACCGTCCCGGCCGACAAGATTCTGGTCCAGTGCAGTCTTGAGATTGGCCTTCCAGATGAGCCCAAGATCGCGTTCCCGCCGATAAGTAGGGACAAGCGAGCCTCGATCGCGATCATACCCTGGCACCAGAGTCCTGACGTCCGAAAGATCAATCGACCCGGGCCGGCGGCCCGAAGTTCCGGGCTCACGGCCGCATCGTAGCGCGACGAACGGGTGCTGGCAGAGGCGCTCCCAATCGTCGGCCAGCTGGGAGGAAATAACGTCCGGCCGGTACTTCCAGATGAGTTGTGCCGACGCGGTCGAGGTGCCCCCGTCACCATCGGTGGTTTCCAACTCGAGGTGGAAGCGCAACTGAAGTGCCGCCTTTGCGACAGACCTGTTGGCCGCGGACTTGTCCTTGCTGTCTCTCCAGCCCTGAAGGACGGCGGGATAATCCATCAGGGCGCCAAACTCGATCGCCACACCCGGCCCAAGCAGCTGTTGAAGACCGGCATAACGCAGGGAGAAGTAAAGACCCGCTTCCGTGTTCAGGTTGCGAAGGTCCCTCTTGGTGGCGCTATCGCACCGGATCGTCAGATGCCGCCGCACGCCCGGGTTCGAACGGGCATTGAGGGTTTCCATCATCAGAGCGAGCCCGGAGAGAAACTCGTCGGTCTCAAGGGGGCGTCCGAATATGAACTTGTCCCAGGAGGACTTGAGCTTGCGGTCTTCGCGGATCTCGTCCCGGTGACGTTCGTAGAACGCGATATCTTCCTCTTCGGGCGCGCTCGTCGTCTTTCGTTTGACCAGGAGTTCGAGATACTCCTCATCGTCAGCGGAGAGCAGGTCAGGCGGGCCCTCAGCATAGAATCGCTGCGTATCCTGTCCGAGATTGGCCTTCTCTCGAGCGAGCCCTTCGAACAGCGGCTTGATGTGTTCCCACTGACAATTAGCCAAGGCTTCCGAGCTTGAGTTCCAGCCCGGCCGGCTTTCGATGAAGAGCTCGACTACCGGATGCACCAGCACCGGGATGACGTCACGTGCCTTCTCATATGCATCCCGAAGTTCTGTCTCGGAGATGACGATCTGATTGGGATTTTGCTTGAGAAGATAGGGGTGGCGCTTGCGGCGCAGTCCGACGAATTCGCGTCGCCACGCCGACGGATGGCGCCGCGAGCGATCCTTGATGCCGGCAAAGGCGGCGGGGTCGCGCGGCAGCTGCAACGCCGGGAGCGCGTAACCTAAGGCCTCGATGATCGGATATCCTTCGTCAATGACGGCCTCGCGCGTCGACACAACGTAGCGGGCAAACCGCTCAAGTGCGGTGGACCCTACCTGAACCAGTCCAGCCAAAGACTTTTCCCAATAAACTCTCGCCTCATCGGTTAGGGCCAGGCCTGCGCTCGCCGCTGAAACCCAAGCAGGCAGTCTCTCCATCAACTGCGCCGAGCCCACGGGCGTCACTTCATGAAGGGACATATCCTCAGCCTGTCCCTCTTCGGCGGTCGCATTGGTGATCAGAAAGGCGAGCTTGTCGCAGTCAGCGCTGCGATAGAACGTGGCGTTGCGCTCTGTGAGAATCGTGTCAGGAAGGGCGTGCCCTTCAAAAAGTGCCTTTGGGAGCTTGATTTCGACACGCTCGGTCAAGAACGGGTCTGCCAGTACTGCTCTGGTGACGGCCACAGTCTGTGCAACGCTGAGTCCGTCTAGAAGGAAGCGTGCCGTCCCTGCCTGGGCCGTGTGATCGCTCAGCTCTTCTTTGAGGATTGAACAAGCCACCGTCCCAATCAGTTCGTGAATATCCATCGTCGCCGTCACATTCTGAGGGAAAGGGGGTTTTCGACATATGCGCAGGCATCCGAGAGTCGTCGGAGCATTCCGAGGGTGCGCAGGCGCCGCTCCAGACGCGCCGAATTCAGTTGGAAAGACTTCCGGTCAAATTCATCGTCTGTGAGGACCTGAACCGCTTCCCGCTCTCCAATCACCAGGCCATAGCGTTGGTAGAGAAGTTCGAGGAACTCGCTGTAGTCCATCCGGGTTGGGACGTTGGCCAGGATCAACGACTTCAGCAAAGCGTCCGTAGGGGCATAGCGCAACTGGTTTGTGCCGCGCCTGGACACCAGGCCGCAACCAGCTCCGTATGACCGGTGAACGGCCGCAACGTGCTGGCGGTGCCTGGCCTGCGCGGCCCGCTTAAGATCGACCAGGAGTGCGTTTGCGTCTGTCGGCCCGCCGTAGTCGTCGTCGCCCGGCCAACGGACCGTATCGACCAGCAGCCTTCTGCAGTCGGCGAACGGCGTCTCGCCGCTCTGGCGACGCTGCCATTCCTCGCTGCGGCCAATCGCATCGATGTAGGCGTCGACCGCTCGCGACGGCAGCGTATCATTCATCTGGAAATTAGAGATGGAGAGCTCGCGCACGGGCGTACGTCGCGGAGCCAACACCTCGCAAATGAAGTGCGGTTTGCCGGCGAAGCAATAGTCAGCAGCCACGAGCAATTGATATCGCAGCAGATGGAGGCAAGTCAGGGCCGCCAGGTGAGGGTAAGTATCGAACCGGGGAAGGGGCCCCCGAAGCAGGGCCAGCCAATCCTCCGCCAAATCCTCGAAGGTCTGATGGCTCGCATAAGGCAGATAGCTGTTACCGCGGGTGGACTTGTCCTCCTCATAATCAGGCTCGAGCAGACCCAGCAGCTGATCGCAGGGATCGCCATCCAGCATCTTCGCGATCTCCGGCGCTAACTCGCGCGCTCGTCCTGAACGGCAGAGCATCTGATAGACCAGTTCGCCCGGAAGCCCGAAATTGATGTATTCGCGGGAGGCGGAGTTGTTCTTGACGTTGAGATCCTCATAAAGAGCGTGCCGACCGAATGGGAACACAAAGCGCGACGACCATCGCTTGTTGGACCCGTTCTCGATCGTCGTGCCGCGCAGCATCGACACCATGGCGACGAAGTCAGAGAACGAGCTAAATCGCTTCCGCAGGTAGGAGAAGTCGCGCACTGGCACAGCCTGCGCCCGCTCTGCCATGGCAGTTAGCCACTTCTCCCACGCGGCGCCATCGGCTAGACCTTCATCGGCGATTCGCAGCAGCGGTTCGTTGTTGTAAAGAATGTTGCGCACATACATGCGCTGTGCCGGCTTGAAGCGAAGTGGATAGGGCTGGCCACCGTCATCGAACAACGACCGATCGCGTTCCTTAGCCTCCGCGACCCCCAGCAGCTCGAGGAAGATCAGCCAGGGATTGGTGGTGTCCCAAAGTCGATGCCCCCAGATCTGTTCGTCGATCCACATGTCATTGTTGGGATGATCGTTCCTGGGGGGTGGGGGTAGGGTCTCAAGCACGGATCACCTCAATAACGTCGTCGACCGGCTCACCAGCGCTATTGAGGCTGAGGATCCTGAAGCTGAGATCGGTTGACTCGTCAGGCGGGCGGGATCGCGCCAGAGCGGCCAGTATCGTGCTTTTGAAGGCGAGGATGTCTTCGTGGCACTCTTTGGAGAAGCTGCCCGGCAGAGCGCCCCCTGCAACTCTCATCAGGAACTCGTATCGAACCAGGTTGAGCTCAAGCCGCACCTCAACGCCGCTATCGATCTCGACGATCAGCATCGGCAAAGTGCCTGAGCGAAGCTCTACCTTCTCGTGGCGGCGGGGCGCCACGCTGATCCGCTCCACCAGGATCTGACTGAGCCCCGCGGCTGAACCTGAAAGACCCGCCGCTATGAGCAATTCGCGGTCCGTGGTCACCAGCATGCCCGTAAAGATGCGATTGAGGCCGTTGACCAAGCGCCCCAGGATGGCGCGGCCGACGCGCCCATTGTTGTTCAGAGGCGTGACAACCTCGCGCAGGAATTCGCCGGCGTGGCGGAAAACAGTCAGGTCCCAAAGACGCAACTCTTCGGACTGGTCGTCGGGGATCTGGAAGAAGATTGCCCGCCGCTGCGCCTGGAGACTAGCCAGGAATGGATGCTCGCCTTCATGCGTTGCGTCGGGCCGTTCAAGATAGTCGTTTCGCAACGCCGACAACTCGTCGAGTGCCTGGGCGGAGAACGCCCTTTCGACGAGATTGACGTAATAGGGCCGCAGGGTCTCGTCAGAAGGTCCGAAGACGAGAACGTTGTCGATCCTGTTAGTGGTCTCGTCTCCTATGCCGAAGCGATTGAGAAACTCAAAAATCTCCAGACTTTCGCGACGAGCGTCGGACAGGTTCGCCCCAAATAGATTCTGAAAGATGTCCCCGGCATGGGCCTTTCCAGATCGCAGCAATGGCCTGATATCGGCCGGCGACATCAGCTTGTCTTTGGCATCAGGGTGCCCCAAAAGCATGTTCGAGATCAGGAGCAGCACGCGCCGGATCGGGGTGTGCAGCTCGTTGAGGTCCATCAATTCGAACAGCTGCCGCAATCGTCCCCGGAAGCGTGACGAGGAAAGAATCTCGAAATTGCGACGAATGGGACAGGCCGCGGAGAAGAAGCCATCCGCTTCAGCCTCCGCGTAGGCGGCCTGCCAACCAGGATGCTCGATGACCGCGTCAAGGGTCAGGTCCAGAATGGTCGCGCAAGAGACCGTGCTGAGGTTGAAAAAAGCAATCTCGCCCTGGCTCGCTGGCCGGGCGTCGACCAAACGAGCTTCGAGAAGGGCGTGCCCCTCGCTTGAGAGTGGCACGTCAGCGGCACGCCGCCAGGTGTCGAGCAGCTGTCCATCATTAGCCGCGATGACGAAAATATTGTCCGGGTCAGGTTCGAAAAAGCTACGATTGATCGCTTCGAGCAGCGCGGGCTTTCCAACCCAGCGGCCATAAGTCCCACTCGCCGGCAACGCTGTCAGGTCCCGGATGATGCCCACAGTACGGGCACGGCCGCCGACCTGGGCCACAATCTCTTGGTAGATTTCGTTCGCTGTCCATTCCCCGGCGTCACCGCCCAGTTCAGTCCAGAGCCGCCCGCAGAGCCGGCTTTTGCCGTCCCCTGCGGTCCCGGTGAGTATTATCGTTCGAGCGTTGTCGGCATCGCTTGAGACCGACGCGAACAGCTCAGTCTCGAGCGGGTGGACGAAGTCCAGCGGCTCGACCTCGTAACGACGGGCCGAGCGCCGAATCTGCTCGTCATACATATTATCGTTTCGCGAAATCGGCCCATATTGCTTGATGAACCTGACCCAGCGGCTCCCCAGTCCGTCCATGCACTCCGCCCCCCCCGGCACCTTCAACCTACCCTCGGTTCATTCACCCAACCGCCCCGCTAGATCGAACAGACGAGGCAACCATCTCGAAGATGGCTGTCGTCCTCGACCTCAAGGCCTCCCAAGGTTTCGACGAGGGATAGGGCCTTGCGGTTGGCTTTTTTTCGCGCCTGAGCCTTCTCCCAATCCGCCTTGATCTTTGCCACCCGTTGGGGTTTTGCCAGCTCTCGCAAAGGCTCGTTCTGGCACCAGAAGAACTGCTCGCCGAACTGAACAGCCTTTTCCTCATACGCCTGAGCGAGCTCGAAATAGCTCGGATGGGTCTCCAGTAACCGCACCCATTCGATCTTCTGCTGGTAAAAGCAGAAGTAGCATCCCGACCGCGAGCGACCCCAGTCCATGTAGGGCGGAAGCCCCAGGCCTGACTCCTCTAGGATGCGCATGATGTCGGCGCGGACGAGCCCGTCGTCCTGAAATGGATAGACCGCCAGGATATTGGGCTTGGTGCTGATATATCCGGTCCGGTTCTCGTCCGCACGGAGGCCCACATAATTTATGACCGGGCCATCTCCGACATAGGCCTCGAACGGCTTCAGCTTGAGCATCTTTGTGCACCAACGCCGATGGTTCGACGGCAGCATGCCTCGATAGACAGTCAGCCAATGATCGAAGCTGTCCACCGGCGTGGTCCGGACGATCGGCTTGCCCAAGATCGCTTCCAGACGGCCGATATAGTCGTATGTCTCAGGCAGCTCCTTGTCCGTGTCGTGGAAGATGTACTCGATCTCCGGCACGCGGTCGCGCAAGTAGATGGCAAGCGCGGCGCTATCCTTCCCCCCAGAGAGGCTCAATATGTGCCGCGGCGGCTCTGCACCCAAGGTGCCTGATAGCGGATGGGCGTAATTAGTGGTCACGGGTAAGCCTCACGTCGGGCACCTCGACTGCTCCGGGCTCCTCAGACGCCGCCTGTCGGACGCGTTCAAGTTCCTGCCACAGCAGATTTGCCAATATTTGGATACGCTGGGTCTCTCCCTGCGGCAGTCGTTTTGCCAAAGCCTGCATCGCCTCCTGGTCGCCGTCATCGAGCGAGACCGGGTGCAGCACTCGGACAAGGTCGCGGCCATCGCCCCTGGTGAGATTCAATCGTATCGCGTCTACGGCGGGACGGTCCTCCGATGAGGAGAATATCGTGCTCTCGACCCTCGCAAAAACCTCCGCCAATGCTCCGATTTCCTCGGTGAAGCGGACCTCATCGCCAGGCAGCCAACGGCTCGGTGGTTTGGCAACGACAAAGCTCGCCAGGGACTCCGCCCACGCCTCATCGTGCAGAGCTGGATCCCGCAAGCGTAAAGCAAAGGCCCGCAGACGGGGCTCCCGCGCGGCCAGGGAAACGCGCGCCGCGCGAGATGCCAGGGCGACACGGTCGAAGTGCGCCGGATCCTGACCGATCGCCTGGCTGGTTGCACTGACAATGCGCTGGATCAGTTCGCCATAGGTATTCTGCAGCTCAGAAACGGCGTCGGTGAAGCGAGAGATGAAATCATCGATCGAGCCGTCACCGCCCTGGTCGATGCCGAAACCCGGCAGCCCACAGGCGCGCGGCAAGTCGGCGAAAAGCAAGCTGGCCGGTTCACGTGCCGAGAGTAGCGCATCGCGTACGGCGAGCGTCGTTGGAGAAAGCGCCTTGGCTCTGCGTGTGTACTCGGGGAGTTTCGCCGCGAACTGGCAAAGCTCGGTGACAACGTCGAGTAGTACCGGCTGGCGGCCTTCGACGCCCGTGGCAAAAAGACTGGCGAGCCTGACAAAGACGTCCGACCGTACGCCCTCAACGCTGCAATGCTGAATCTCGAACGTCTGGGGCGCCTTTGTCAGGCGCAGGAATTCCATCGCTCCGAACTTCGGGAGGAACGTTCCGTTCTCATAGACGGCCAGTTCGTGCCCGTGTTCCTTAATAACAAGCGCCAACAGGATCGGAGCAAGTCCGCTCCGCACGCCGTAAGGACGGCCTGCCAGAGTAGCAAGGATGTCGGCGATCGGAACGCGACAACCGCGGCCCTTTCGCACGAGGTTGAGGATTTCAATCAGGCTAGGCCGCAGATGGAGCGGATCATCCGACTCAGGAGGGGTCTGCAATACAAAGCCGTCACCCTTGGCGACATGCAACGCGCCCCTCTGAAGAACTGACAGATACATCGACTTTTCAGGCGGCGCCTTTCGCTCGTCGATGCCGAGAAGGGCCTTGCCTTCAGCGTTGAACATTCCCTCGATCAGCCGCATGCGAGCTGACGCCGCAGCACTGCTCAAGGCGTTTCGGTTGACCAGTTCGTTGGTCACTCTCGGCGCCAGGGAGTAGAGGTCCGTGCACAATTGGGAAACGATCTTTGGCAGATTTCCAGCGGCATCGAACTCTCTGCCGCGGTAAAGCCACTCCACCCTTTCGCCTGCGCCGACCCGCGTCAGCTCTTCGAACTGGCCTCGCAGGGATTGGCGGGAACGGGTAATTTGACGCTGTACTTCGGCAGCCGCAAAGTCATCGCTTGCGAGGTCGGGCGTATTGCTCTCGACCCATTGCCAGATGACGACATCGCGCAAATACGCGGCGAGATGCCAGACAGGAGGAAGCAGCCCAATGAGGATCGCTGGGTCGCCGGCCACCGCTGGCGCCACGGCCGCATCCCTTGCGAATTTCTGCTGTTCCTTCTGGTCGGCGAGCGACAAGATGATGAGGCCGTCAGCCTCCGTTGGCTTGGCCGCACACGAAGCAACATCCTCCGCAGCCGCATACCGCAGTTCGAAATACCGCATGGTTCCGGTCTCGAGATAGTGCCGGCGGGCCAGCACCATTTCTCCATCGAGAAGGCGGCTCAGTGAAGGACCGACGGCCTCAACCGTCCCAACCGCCCGCTTGGCAGCTTCGACCGCAGCCTGAAGATTGATGCTCGAAGTCGGCCAGAGCCGGAAGGCTCCAGTTCCGCCACGCTCAAATAAGCGTCCTGATCGGCCTAGGCGCCCAATGGCCTCATTGACCTCGCTGGGACCGAACATCGACAGGCAGGCAGCGACGCTCCTGGTCGTGGGAAGCAGATCGTCCACATCCAGGAGGTTCAACATACCAACCGTCTTGAGCACCTTCAATTCGAGCGGTGTTGCGTCAACGCAGCCATCGATCGTGGCGACGATGCGGAGCCACTGATTCTGGAAATTGGCAGCAGACAGCCGGTGCCCGAATGAGCTGCGCACATAGTCGTAGAAATGTGAGACGTCGAACCATGCAGAACCCAAGGGCGTGGCGTCGGCGAAAGCCTGCAAACCCATGGGTTCGCTGGACAGAAGAAAGCCGAAAAGGGAGCGCTCGCTCTGCCCAAATTGGGAAAAGAAGCGGACCATCACGGGCAACAGCGACGGATGTAAAGGGTAAAAACTCGCAGGATCGAGAGAAAGGCCGCGCCCGGCCAGCCAGCCGATGCGAACGGCGCCGTCAAACGCATCGCCGCAACGCGTCCTGACGTCATCGGAAAGCTTGTGCTGGTCGACCCCAAGGGCACCGGTGATCAAGGCTGCGGTATGAACCAGGGGCTGGTCGAAGACGACTTCTTCGAACCTTCCGGCCACCTTGTCCCATTCGTGGCGGAGGGCTAGCGGCAGGCGCTCGGCATATGCCTGAAACCCCTGGTGCAAAATGCCGACGAGCAGAAAGGGTCGATCGCCGCTGCGTGACGCCATTTCGCCCAGACGTTGGAGCGCAAAGACATCTTCATGGTCTGGATGCATCGCCGCGTATTCAAGCAATTTGCCCAGTTCGTCGACGACGAGGAGTACTCCGAGCCCGCGCTCTGAAGCGCGCTTGATCAGTAGAGAAATCAGCTGTTCGAGTGCACGAACCGAACCCTCGTTTTCGCAGGCAGCAAGGCTTGCCTCCAGCCGCGAATTGATGAGGTCAGTGCTGTCTTGCTGTGCCAGGCTTTCCCGCACGCCCCGCGCTACAGCGGCAGGAATGCCCTCGCGACTGCCAGTGACAAGGATCGGGAGAAAACGCCGTTGATCAGGACCATGGTCCCAATCAATTGCTTGCAACACGCGTTGAGCGTCTTTCGCGGCAGGGTCGCTGAGTATGCGCGCCAGGACGAGGGCCAAGCTCGATTTGCCGACCCCGTAGTCCCCTGTGACGCGCCAAGCCCGGCGTCTTGACCCGTCCTCGACGCTCTCGAGTATCCGGTGCAGTGCGTCCGCCATAGGGGGTGTGACGATGTAGCCTTCCAGAGCTGCAGGGTCCAGGAAGTCCTTTTCCAACTGCACGGAGCGCAGAAACCGGCTCGGCGCCGAGAAAATCTCGGCTATTCTTGTTTCGGCCCGTTCAACCATGGCGGATTGCCTTATTTTCATAAACTGCTCTCACGTCCGCCGTGACCTTCCTCTCCCGCGTCAACAGTCCTTGGATGGCGGAAGGGCGATAGCTGAAGCCGTAATGAGCGTCGCGGGAGAGCGCCTCCAACCGCGATCGCACGTCTTCTTCGGGTAGTTTGAATGCCTGTCCTGGTGCACCCGGCGCCGAAGCAATGGTCCGAACCAGCATCGTCTTTTCCGCAGGGGCTACGCGATCCCAATAGTCCAGGACGGCATAGGCGAAGAGATCGTTCGATATCTCCGGTTTGGGCTCCCGGCGAAACGCATAGACCGGTTCCCACCGACCAGTATCGTTGCGGCGCTCACCCGTTTGTTGGAGCAGGCGCAATTCAACAAACGGACCGTCGAGGGAATCCTCAACGCCAACGCGCGCGCCACGTGCGGACTGGTAGGTATGTAGGAATACATCCAGATGCTGGCTCAACGTGACACTGGAGTGGGTGTAGCCCAGACGCTGGGACTGTCTAACGAAGGCCGCCAGCGCCTCTGAGCGGGAAAACTCAGGATAGGGCCACGAGCCCAACAGATAATTCCAGGCGAACAAAGCTGGTGCGGCTGCGGAGCACAGCGCCCAGTGCAGCAGCCAAAGCGTCTTTGTTTCCTCGAGAAACGGATCGCACCCATCCTCTCCGAAGATCACGTCGCCCAATTCAGTGGCGGCGTGGATCCGCTCGGCGCCCGGCCGAGCCACACCCATGGCATCCACCCAGAAACGGAGCGACCGGACCATGTTCTTGCCGATGCCCAATTCAACCATGGCCGCGTCTTCATTGAAGAAGATGCCCGGGTCGGTCTGGATCGCACGGTAGGCCTTGGGAAGCCATGCGTAGCGACAGGCAAAAGTCTCGTGCCCTGAAAAGCGGTAGCCAGGGTGTCCCTCGGTCAGGGCTAGATCAAACATGGTCTGCTCCAGAAAAACTCGCTCGAACGTCACTCGCGGCATTTGCGATCAGCGTGGCGGCCGTTTCGACGTCATTAATGTCGTTGTTCCGGCCAAGGCCAATCCGCAGGCAGCTTTCCAGCTGCGCATCCGGCAGGCCCATCGCCCGCAACACGTGGGACGGCTCTTGCGCTCCTGTGTTGCATGCCGAGCCTGTGGAGATGGAGACATTGCCCCGCAGTCTTGCCAGCACCACGTCGTTGGGCGCGCCCGGGATGGAAACATGCAAATTATGGGGGAGGCGATTGGCTAAGTCCCCATTGACCACCAGCCCCGGTACCAGGGCCAGAAGACGTTCCTGCAAGTGATCGCGCAAGCGTTCGAGGCGAGCGCTCTCTTGTGCCCCCTCAAGCTCCATGATCTCGCATGCCCGACCCATTGCCACAGCGCCAGACACGTTGGGGGTGGGGCTATGGGCGCCCTGCAGCCCAAAAGCCACCGAGCGATCGAACTTCGGAGCAAGGAGAGCGCCAATCCCCTTCGGGCCATAGACCTTGTGTCCGCTCAAGGCGACATAGTCGGGCACTTCGTCGCCGAACTCGAAGGCCATGCGGCCCACGGCCTGCGTGGCGTCGATCAACACAGCCGCTCCATGGGCGTGGCACGCGCTTGTAATCCGCTGCACGGGATAGGTGGTTCCAACCTCGTTGTTGGCAGCCATCACGCAGACGAGATCGACCCCTTGTGAAAACACCCGCTCCAAGCTCGACCAATCCAGTCGGGCCTTGTCGTCGACATCGATCCACGAGCTTTCGACCATGCCCATCCGTTCTGCCCGCAGAACGGTGTCGATGACCGCCTTATGCTCGACGCGAGACATTGCAACGCGCAAAGGACCAGGGTGGGTCGCGATCGCGTGACCAACGGCCAGCTGGATTGCTTCAGTCGAACCGGACGTGAAATGAACGTCGTCAGGCTCGGCCGCAAGAACCGAGGCGACAAGCTCCTTGGCACTGGACACCGCCAGAGCGGCACGCTCGCCGTGAATGTTCTCAACACCATTGGCATTGCCGAAATCTTCGACCATCATTTCGATCGCCACCTGAAGCACCCGGGGATCCACGGGCGTGGAGGCGTGATGGTCAAGATAGATCGGCCTGCTCTTGGTCATGGTCATCTGAGTGACGTTTCTGGAGGCAACATGCTCATTCATGGAAGCAGGCCTTGATCGCACCCGAGCCTTCAACGCGTGGAGCCTCAACGGTGATTTCGATCCGGCATCCCAGATGGGTAAGCCAGCGGAGCAGCTGATCGGTGCTCACGCTGTCACTACGACCCGACAATACCTTCGACAGCGTCGGCTGGTCGGTCGCGCATAACTTTGCCGTCCGAGTCTGGCTCAAGCCTGTCTGTGCGACTACGCGGACCAGAATTGCTCGTAAATCGGTGCGCACGACCTGGGTAACATCCGGGACGTCGCTAGCGATCACCGCCCGCATGCTGGGATGTCCCACAATCGCCCCCACGAATTGATTCGGCAGGACCATTATGGGAAATTTTCCATAGGCCCGGCAAGGAAAACTTCCAGGTTATTACAAGGCAAAGCGAACTACTCACTCATTATTTGTTTTAGCGCGTGTGCAGCGCATGAAGTGGCACGACGCTCCAGATAAAGATGGTTGCGTTCGTTGCTCTGGTTGACAAAGCTGCTCCACACGCCATATTGTAGGACATGGAGTGAGACACATGGCAGACAAAGCGCAAGCCAAAGCTTCGGCCGTCCCCGCGAAGGCTCGCGGCGCGGGCGTTCTGACAATGTTCACCATGAAAGGTGATCCGACCAAGGCGTTGGCCGGCTTTAAGCTCCCAGCCGACGCGCGGGTGGCGATCGTTTCGGGAAAGCCTGAGTCCGTTCGGGCGATCAAAGCATCTGTCCGTGGCCGCGTCGACCGCGTGACGGAGGTCGTGGAGCAGGTCCCGCGCCCTTCGGTGAGCCAGCGAAAGCCCGCGGTAGACAAGTCGGCCTTCGAGCCGGACGCCCGCAGCCGTGCCTTGCTCGAAGGGGTCCGCATTGCGCAGGAGGACTTGCGCGAGGCCGGCGGAGCTTATGACCTGGACCAGGTCCGCACCCTCATGCGTGGTGTCTCCCGTCAGGCAATCGATAAGCGAGTGCAGGAGGGATCCTTGCTTGCGGTGCCTGGCCCGAGCAATCGTCGCAGCTACCCTACGCTACAGTTCAACCGCGACGGCACAGTTGTGCCAGGGCTAAAAGCCGTTCGCGAGGCGCTGCAGACCAGCAATTCCTGGACTGTGCTCAACTTCCTTGCACACACCGATGTGCGGTTGGGAGACCGTAAGCCGATTGAACTGCTGAGGTCGGGTCAATTGGAGCTCGTGCTTGAAGCAGCGAGGCGGCATGGTGAGCAGGGGGCGTGAGCGGGCCGCTTCCTCCCTCTGACCTCACCAGTCGACTACCCGAAGTTGTGGAACTACCAGCGGGGCAGGAGATCCATCGCTTCTACACGGCCAGGTGGAACCCGATCTTTTTTGATCGGTCGCTCGACGGCCGGTTCAATGCGCCGGACGGTTCCTATGGCGTGCTTTACGCAGCAAAGGGAACCTATGGCGCGTTCGCCGAGACATTTTTGCGCACGCCCGGGCGTACCCTCATCGACCCAGGCTTGCTCAAGCGGAAAGCTTATGTTCGCCTCCGCCTCGAACGCGACCTGAAAGTCATCCGACTTGCCGGACCTGGCCTTGCTCGGGTTGGGGCAACCGCCGAAATTGCACACGGCGGATTGCCTTACGACCTGCCCCACGCCTGGTCACGTGCGCTATCCGATCACCCCATTAACGCGGACGGCATCGCCTATCATGCCCGGCACGATGACACAGAGCTTTGCTACGCGATCTTCGAGCGTGCAGCGGATGCCGTTTCCGAAGCTGAGCGCCAACTCGATCTCGATCAGGATTGGTTCTGGCAGATCGCCGAACGCTACGGAGTCGGTTTGGCGCCTTAGGGCAGAACTCTGTTTGTGCACCCGACGAATGGACTGCCCAGTTGCCTAAACTGCATCATTGCCGCCGCAACCTGGAGGATGAGCATTGCTCGTGCTCCTCGCAGCTCAAAGGTCGGGTCACTCAGAAGGACTCTGTGCCGGCCGGGCCCTGACGCTACGCTCCCAATCGAGCTTGATCCAAGCCGGCGCATGATCGCTGGGTTTTTCCCAGCCGCGGGTCTCGACGTCAACATCGGCGCTTTGGAGCAGGCGCGACAAGGATGGGCTGATCAGCAGGTGGTCCATGCGAAGACCAGAGCTTTTGTCATACCCGCCTCCGTACGAGTGGTTCCAATAGGTATAGACGCCCTTTTCCGGATGAATTCGCCGAACCGCATCCACCCAACCATCTTCAAGCATCTCCGCATAGGCTTGCCGGCTCTCGGGGAAGAAGACCGCATCCCCAAGCCATCGTCGCGGCGCGACTGCGTCGATGGAAGTCGGCACGACGTTATAGTCCCCGCACAGTACCGTCGGCGCTCCCGCTTCAAGCAGTTGCTGTCCGTAACTGATTAGGCGAGCAAACCATGAAAGCTTGTAGTCGAACTTGGGACCAGGCGCCGGATTGCCATTGGGTAAATAGAGGCACCCGACGACCAGCCCGCCCACGTCGGCCTCGATATAGCGGCTATGGGTATCGTCCGGATCGCCTGGCAGCCCGCGCCGGCGCTCGAGCGGGTCCATCCCTTTAGCGAGTATAGCCACTCCGTTGTACGATTTCTGGCCATGCCAGATCGCCCCATACCCGACCTCGCGAATGGCTTCGATCGGAAACTTCTCGTCTGAGGTCTTCAGTTCTTGAAGGCAGACGATGTCGTAGTTGGTGGCCGTCAGCCACCTGAGGAGCACCGGCAGCCGACCATTGACGCCGTTCACATTGAACGTTGCGATCCGAACCATCTGCCGGTGCGACCTCGGTTCATTTCTTGCCGAGCTTGTCCTCGACCTTCTTGCGGCTGTTGCCGACCGACTTCACGGCTGACTTGACCTCGGCCTTGGTGGCTCCGGTCTTGCCGGCTTCGTACTTCACCTCATGATCCTGACCACCAGCGACCTTCGCGCGGTCCTGGCTGCGTCCACGTGTTGTTTGAGCAGTGGCCATTACGTCCTCCAACGTTGCGTACCGATACCCAACAACGCCGCCGGACTCTTCAGGTTCAATTCATCCACGCATCGTTGTGGAACAAAGTCCCACGGCTGAGTATTGAATCGGACCATGTATCCGAGTTCCGCATGCCGGCCGTAGAGGCCGCACTCAGCAAAAAGCGCACGCGGCGCAGGGACTCAGAATCTACCCTCAGATACCCACTCCCCACCTTCCGGCCGTTCCAACTCTGCACACTCACCGAGGACATCCCGGTGGGCGCCAATTGGCTCTTTGAGATGAAGTTCGACGGCTATCGCGCCCAGGTCGCTATTTCGGGTGGCGAAGTCGTGGTTTACACGCGCAACGGACATGACTGGACCCGTCAGTTCAAGGTCATCCTGCCGCCGCTGCAGTCGTTGACCACAGGCTCGGCCCTGATCGACGGCGAGATCGTTGCCATCGATAGCCAGGGCCGTACGAACTTCTCGATGTTGAAGACCGGCATTGCCGCCGGAATGCCACTCAAGTTCTACGCTTTCGACCTGCTCGAGCTGAATGGTGAGGACCTTTCCAACCAACCCCTGATCGAGCGCAAGGAACACCTCGCTGACCTTTTGGGCGACCGGGATCCGGACGACAGTCTGCAGTTCTCCACCCACATCGCCGACAATGGCAAAAAGATATTCGATGCGATGTGCACCGGCGGCCATGAAGGGGTCATCGCCAAGCGTGCCGACAGCCGGTATCTCGGCGACCGGACTGCAGCCTGGCTCAAGATCAAATGCACCAAACGGCAGGAATTCGTGGTCGGCGGCTATCGGCCCAGCGACACTGGCGGCGGCATGGCCTCGCTGATCCTCGGCACCTACGAGAATGGAAAGCTGATCTACCGAGGTCGCGTGGGCACCGGGTTCACCGAGGCGATGCGGAATAAATTACTGGCGCAGCTCGAAAAGAGGCGACTCGACAAACCCGCCTTCGCGTCCGTGCCACGCGACATTGCCCGGCGAGCTCGCTGGGTGAAGCCCGAACTGGTTGCCGAAGTCACCTATTCCGAGGTGACCCCTGATGGCAGCCTGCGCCACCCCAGTTTTGAAGGGATGCGGCAAGACAAGCGAGCAGATCAGGTGGTGATGGAAGTCCCCACCGCGCAGGCAGCGCCCGCTACCGCCAACCTCGATCCTGGCATGGGGAAGGAGATCGCAGGCGCCCTGGGCGTGACGCTTAGTCATCCCGACAAGGTCATGTATCCGGACACCGTGGTGACCAAGGCAACGCTCGCGGCGTATTATGCTGCTGTCGCCGAGAAGATGCTGCCTCATATCCAAGACCGGCCTCTTTCGCTCGTGCGCGACACCGATGGCGACCTGCAGAAGACCTTCTTTCAAAAGCACAAGCTGCCAGGAATGCCCAAGGCTATCCATGATGGGCAGCTGGAGAAAATGTCCGGGAAGGAAAGCCGGATCCTTTGGATCGACGACCTGGCGGGCCTGATCGCCGGCGTCCAAATGAACGTGCTCGAATTCCACGTCTGGGGCAGTCTGCGTCAGCAGCCGGACCTCCCTCACCGGATGATCTTCGACATCGATCCAGACGAGGGCTTGGGTTTCGAAGACGTCAAGCAGGCAGCGCTCGACATCCGCGGTGTACTTGAGGCTCTCGGGCTTCAATCCTGGCCGCTGCTGTCCGGTGGCAAGGGAATCCACGTGGTCGTTCCACTCCTCCCCCACGCCGACTGGGAAGCGGTCAAGGGTTTCTGCCAGGACTTCGCCGAACTGCTCGCCCGCACCGACCCGTCCCGCTTCGTTGCCAACATGAGCAAGGCGCGCCGCAAGGGGCGCATGTTCCTCGACTACCTGCGCAACGGTCAGGGCGCCACGGCAATATGCCCGTGGTCCACTCGGGCCCGGTCGGGCGCGACTTGCGCGGTACCAGTCGCCTGGGACGAGTTGCCGACGCTCAAAAGTGCGAA
>WBUJ01000094.1 GCA_008933795.1 Candidatus Contendibacter sp.
GCCCTGCCCGATCCGGTGCCGGAGGAAGTCAAGCAGGAGCGGCAGGCTCGGTTGATGGCGTTGCAGGCCGGGATCAGCACCCGGCGGTTGCGGCGCAAGGTCGGACAAATTCTCAAGGTGCTGGTGGACGCGCATGACGGGGAGGGCGGGGCTATCGCCCGGTCCAGTGCCGACGCGCCGGAAATCGACGGCGTGGTGTTGATCGAGGAGGGCGCGGCCTTGCCGGTCGGCGAGTTCGCCGAGGTGCGGATCGTGGAGGCTGACGAACACGACCTCTATGCTGAAACGATTGTGGCGAAAGGAGATCCACCTGGTAGGGTTCACAAAAGGAGACGACGATAACTCTGACACTGACTTCACCTGCTTTCACCCACAACGGTGCGATGCCGGCCCGCCTGACCTGTGATGGCCAGGATCTGTCGCCGGAGCTGCGCTGGGCGGGCCTGCCCGCCGGAACCCAAAGTCTGGCCCTGATCGTAGACGACCCCGATGCGCCCGATCCCGCCGCGCCGCGCATGACCTGGGTCCACTGGGTGCTGTACAACATCCCGCCCGCCGCGACCGGCCTCGTGGAAGCCGTGGCTCCCGGCGATTTGCCGGCGGGGACCCGGCAGGGCCTGAACGACTGGGGACGCACCGGCTATGGCGGCCCGTGCCCGCCGATTGGTCGGCATCGCTACTTCCACAAGCTCTACGCGCTGGATGCGGTGTTGCCCGATCTGGGCAAGCCCGTCAAGGCGGCGCTGGAACAGGCGATGAAAGGCCACGTCCTGGCCAGCGCCGAACTGGTCGGAACCTATCAGCGTTCGCGCTGAGACCATTGAACTTTTTCGGATCGTCCCACTCTTATTCATCAAGCGTAAGCCCTTACGCCTGTCCGCTTCCCTCCCTGAGCGGGCTATATCCGGTTCGCTGAACTGGATACGATATTCGCCCCGGTTCCATTCCCCCTTGTAACCGGGGCTTCTTTTTGCCTGGCGGCCTTGAGAATCCCGTAACCGACCCCACTTCCGTTTAAGTCAATTGTGTACAATCCGGGTCAAACCGGGAGGCAACCGCATGGAATCATTGCATGGCACCACGGTGATCGCCGTGCGTCGCAACGGCCGGGTCGTGATCGGCGGCGACGGGCAGGTGACGCTGGGCAACACCGTGATGAAAGGCAACGCCCGCAAGGTGCGGCGGCTATACCAGAACAAGGTGATCGCTGGCTTCGCGGGCGGCACCGCCGACGCCTTCACCCTGTTCGAGCGTTTCGAGGGCAAGCTGGAAAAACATGGCGGCAATCTGACCCGCGCCGCGGTGGAACTGGCGAAGGACTGGCGCACCGACCGGATGCTGCGGCGCCTGGAGGCGTTGCTGATCGTCGCCGACCTCAGCGTAACCCTGATCATTTCCGGTAACGGCGACGTGATCGAGCCGGAACGCGATCTGGCGGCGATTGGTTCTGGCGGGGCCTATGCCCAGGCCGCTGCCCAGGCCCTGCTGGAACACACCGAACTGGATGCCCGGACCATCGTCGAGCAGGCCTTGAAAATTGCCGCCGGCATCTGCATCTACACCAACGGGAATTTGACCCTGGAAGAACTGGCGGGCGCATGATCCGAATTTCACCCCGGATCCGCCCGCCACGCTGTTTTCGCCCCACCCCCCAGACGGTAGCCGAGCCATGTCGGAGATGACCCCCCGAGAAATCGCCCAGGAACTGGACAAGCACATCATCGGCCAGGATGCGGCCAAGCGCGCCGTGGCCATTGCCCTGCGCAACCGCTGGCGGCGGATGCGGGTGGCGCCGGAACTGCGCAACGAAATCACCCCTAAGAACATTCTGATGATCGGCCCGACCGGCGTGGGCAAAACCGAAATCGCCCGCCGGCTGGCCAAGCTGGCCAATGCACCGTTCATCAAGGTCGAGGCGACCAAGTTCACCGAGGTCGGCTACGTGGGCCGCGACGTGGAATCCATCATCCGCGACCTGATGGACATGGCAGTGAAAATGGTGCGCGAGGAAGAGACCCAGAAGGTCTGCCACCGCGCCGAGGAAGCCGCCCAAGAGCGAGTACTGGATACCCTGCTGCCGCGCCCGCGGAACGTCGGTTTCGCCAACGAACCGCCTGCGCCGGATCACTCCGTCACCCGCCAGAAAATGCGCGAGCGCCTGCTCAAGAGCGAGTTGGATGACCGGGAAATCGAGATCGAGGTTTCCGCCCGGCCGGTGGGAGTGGAAATCATGGCCCCGCCCGGCATGGAAGAAATGACCAGCCAGTTGCAGAATTTGTTTCAGAATTTGAACAGTGGTCGTACCCGTACCCGCAAGCTCAAGGTCAAGGACGCCCTCAAGCTGCTCCAGGAAGAGGAAGCGGCCAAGATGATCAACGAGGAAGAACTGAAGCTGCGGGCGCTGGCAGCGGTCGAGCAGAACGGCATCGTGTTCATCGACGAGATCGACAAGGTCGCCAAGCGCGGCGAATACGGCGGTCCGGACGTGTCGCGCGAGGGGGTGCAACGCGATCTGCTGCCGCTGGTGGAAGGCTGCACCGTTTCGACCAAGTACGGCATGGTGCGCACCGACCATATTCTGTTCATCGCCTCCGGGGCGTTCCATCTGACCAAGCCCTCCGACCTGATCCCCGAGTTGCAGGGCCGGCTGCCGATCCGGGTGGAGCTGAATGCCCTGAGCACCGAAGATTTCGTGCGGATTCTGACCGAGCCGGATGCGTCGCTGACCGAACAGTACGCGGCGTTGCTGGGCACCGAGGAGGTCCAACTGGCGTTCGCGATGGACGGAGTGCGGCGCATCGCCGAGGTGGCCTATCAAGTCAATGAGCGCACCGAGAATATCGGCGCCCGCCGGCTGCACACGGTCATGGAACGGTTGCTGGAAACCGTCTCCTTCGAGGCGCCCGACCGTTCCGGCCAAGCGGTGACCGTGGATTGCGCCTATGTGGACGCCCATCTGGGCGAATTGATCAAGGACGAAGACTTGACCCGCTATATTCTGTGAGGCTTGGCCATGAGCATCCGCCCGACCGAAATCAAGCTGCACCAGGCGTCCCGGCTTCTGGAAGTCGCGTTCGAAGACGGCGCCCGTTTCGAGTTGCCCTGCGAATACCTGCGGGTATTTTCGCCCTCCGCCGAGGTGCGGGGTCACGGTCCAGGTACCGAAACGCTGGTGACCGGCAAGGAGCAGGTGAACATTACCGCCATCGAGCCGGTGGGCAATTACGCCGTTCGGCTGGTGTTCGACGATGGTCACGCCACCGGCCTGTATTCCTGGAACATCTTCCACGATCTGGGCGTGAACCAGGAGATCAACTGGCAGGACTATCTTCGCCGGCTGGCCGAGGCTGGCTATCAGCGCCAGGTTTGAATTCGTATTTTTTTGAGGCGCCCACAATCCATGGAACAACCCGAGACGACGCATTTCGGCTACCAGACGGTAGCCGCCAGCGAGAAAGCCCGCAAGGTGGCCGGCGTATTCGATTCGGTCGCCAGTAAATACGATGTGATGAACGATTTGATGTCGCTGGGCATCCACCGGCTGTGGAAGCGCTTCGCTATCGGCATCAGCGGGGTGCGGGCCGGGGACCGGGTGCTGGACCTGGCGGGCGGCACCGGCGATCTGACCAGCCGGATGCTGCCGCTGGTGGGGCTAAAAGGGCTGGTGGTGCTGTCCGACATCAACGCCAGCATGTTGAGCGAGGGCCGGCGGCGACTAGTGGACGAGGGCGTTATCGGCAATGTGGTCTACGCCCAGGTTGACGCCGAGCAACTGCCGTTTCCCGACAATACTTTTGACTGCATCACCATGGCCTTTGGGCTACGCAACGTGACTTACAAGGAACGGGCGCTGGCGGCGATGGTTCGCGCGCTCAAGCCGGGTGGGCGGGCGATCATTCTGGAATTCTCGCATCCGGTCGCGCCGGGCCTGAAGCCGGTCTATGACCTCTATTCGTTCACCGTGCTGCCAGCGCTGGGTAAGCTGGTGGCCAACGATGCCGCCAGCTATCGCTACCTGGCCGAATCCATCCGCATGCACCCGGATCAGGAGACGCTATTGTACATGATGGAGGCGGCGGGCTTCGAGCGCTGCCAGTACTTCAACTTGGCCGGCGGCGTGGTCGCGGTGCATCGCGGCTATAAGTTCTGAAGCTGGTTTCCTTCGGACTTGACCTCGAGAACTCCCATTTGACGCCCGCTGTCATCGCCGCTAGCCTGGAAGCCGTGCTCAACCCGGTGTTGCGGCTGGATCCCGATACCCAATCCCGCTTGGCCGCGTTGGAAGGCAAGGTGATCGCCATCGAACCGGAAGGCTTGGGGCTGACGCTCTATCTGTTGCCGGGCGCTCGTGGCGTCCGGGTGCTGGACCAGTACGCTGGCGAGCCAACCGTCCGCATCCGGGGTGCGCTGCTGACCCTGGCCCGACAATGGCGGGGTCGAGGAACTTCCGGTGAGGTGACCATCGAGGGCGATGCCACCGTCGGGCGGGAATTCCAGACCGCGCTGGCCCGCTTGGACATCGACTGGGAAGAACCGCTTTCCCGGTTGGTTGGCGATGCCGCCGCCCATCAGATGAGCCGATGCTGGCGGGACTTCCAGTCTTGGGGCCGGCGAACCAGCGATATCCTGCGGCGCGATGGCGGCGACTATCTCCAGCACGAATTGCGCGTATTGCCGCCACGCCCTGCAGTCGAGCAGTTCCTGAGCGCCGTGGATGGGTTGCGCGAGGATACCGACCGGCTGGCCGCGCGGATCGAACGCTTGCGCCGCCGACTGGCGCTTGGCGAACCGACCTGATCCCACTCCCTTCCGCCGAGACGCGCGAACGGCATGTTTGGTCCCGCCCAACTGTTGCGTATGTTGCACATCAACCGAGTGCTGGTGCGCCATGGTCTCGACGATATCGTTTTGGCTACCCACCTGTTCCGGCCCATCGGCTTCGTGCGCCATTTGTTGCCGTGGAACTGGGCGCCGCGCCAGGAGTTAAAGTTGTCGCGCGGCGAGCGCATCCGGCTGGCGTTGGAGGATTTGGGACCGATCTTCGTCAAGTTCGGCCAGATGCTGTCCACCCGCCGCGATCTGCTGCCCGACGACATTGCCCTGGAACTGGCCAAGCTCCAGGACCAAGTGCCGCCGTTCCCCGGCGAGCAGGCGCAGGCGATGGTCGAGAAAGCCTACGGTCAGCCGTTGGCAGCGGTGTTCGCCGAATTCGATCTGCAACCGCTGGCTTCGGCCTCCATCGCTCAGGTTCACGCCGCCCGGCTGCCGAACGGCCGCGAGGTGGTGGTCAAGGTGTTGCGGCCAGCGATTGACAAAGTCATCCGCCGCGATGTGGAACTGCTGTATATCGTTGCCAGTCTGGCCCAGCGCTACTGGAAGGAAGCGCGCCGGCTGCGACCGCTGGAAGTGGTGGCGGAATACGAAAAGACTATTCTGGACGAGCTGGATCTGGTGCGCGAAGCGGCCAACGCCAGCCACCTGCGGCGCAATTTTCAGGACTCGCCGATTCTGTACGTTCCCGAGATTTTTTGGCCGGAGACCCGCCGCGAGGTCATGGTGATGGAACGGATTCGCGGCATTCCGGTGGGTGACCTCGCCGAATTACGCCGGCGCGGCGCGGATATGAAGAAACTGTCGGAGCGGGGGGTGGAAATCTTTTTCACCCAAGTGTTCCGTGACAGCTTTTTCCATGCCGACATGCATCCCGGCAACATTTTCGTCAACGCCGACGATCCCGCCGATCCTCGCTATATCGCGGTGGATTTCGGCATCATTGGCACCCTCAGCCCCACCGACCAGCATTATCTGGCCGAGAACTTTCTGGCCTTCTTCCACCGTGACTACCGGCGGGTGGCCGAATTGCACATCGAATCAGGCTGGGTGCCGGCGGAAACCCGGGTGGATGAATTTGAATCGGCCATTCGCACCGTGTCGGAGCCGATTTTCGACCGCCCGCTCAAGGACATCTCCTTCGGAGGGTTTCTGCTGGCCCTGTTCCAGACCGCGCGCCGCTTCAACATGGAGGTGCAGCCGCAACTGGTGTTGTTGCAGAAGACCCTGCTTAACATCGAGGGGCTGGGCCGGCAACTCGACCCCGAGCTGGATTTGTGGAAAACCGCCAAGCCGTTCCTGGAAAGCTGGATGCGCGACCGCGTTGGGCCGCTGTCGTTCCTCAACCGCGTCAAACGCCAAATCCCGCGCTGGGCCGATCAAACGCCGGATTTGCCCAATCTGGTTCATGGTCTGCTGCGGCGGGCCAGCGACGGCGAGATCACGGTGCGCTTGCACCGGCAGGAGGTAGAGCAACTGCGACGGGAACTGCGTCGGGCCAACCGGCGCAGCTTTCATGCAATGGCGGGCGCGGCGCTGATGGTCAGCGCGGCGGTCATCCTAGGTTTCGACGCCCAGAGCGGCGTTAGCCTGTGGCACGGGCCGCTGCTGAGTTGGTTGCTGGGCGGGATCGGGATCGGCCTGATGCTGAGCGCTTGGCCGCTGGATGGCTGATCGAGCCTGTTTGAGTAGGGCGAGCATTGCCCGCCCTGCATCTCCTACGACCGCTGCAACGCGCTTTCGACCTCGTCGCGCTTGGTCTGGCCGCACAGAAGCTCGATCAGGCTCAAAGCGAAATCCATCGCCGTGCCCGGTCCGCGCGAGGTGATGAACGTCCCGTCGCGCACCACGGCGGCGCTGCTCAGCCGGAGGTCGGTCTGCCCGTCGAGAATGCCGGGATAGGCGGTGGCTTCGCGGCCGTCCAGCAGGCCGGCGCTGGCCAGCACCTTCGGCGCGGCGCAGATGGCCGCCACATAGCGACCCTGTTCCGTCATCCGCCGCAGCAGCGCCGCGATCCGCCGATCTGCCTCCAGCCGCTGGGCGCCACCCAAACCCCCCGGCAGCGCCACCAAATCGAAGTCCTGGTCCAACACTGCGTCCAGGGTGGTTTCGGGCAGCAACACCACGCCCCGCGAAGCGGTTACCGGGCCGGCTTCCAGCCCCGCTACCGTTACGGTGACGCCCGCCCGACGAAACAAGTCGATGAGGGTAACGGCTTCCAGTTCCTCGCAACCTTGGGCGAGGGGGACAAGTGCGGTGGCCATGGATGGCGTCTCCTCCGGGTGGATGCAAGATTGGTGTTCAGCCGCTCTTGCGGGTTTGCAACAGAGTCATGCCCTTGAGCAGATTCAGGGCTTCGTACAGGGGATAGTCGCTTTGCGCCAGATCGCCGTCGGCGCCAATGGTCCTGACGTCAGGCGGGCTTTCCACCGGCGCGCTGTCGTCCGGGGTCTTACCGTCGTTGCGCAGATGGCCGGTCAGGTCCGCTTCCTTGACGGTGTCCACATCGGCGCCGTCGGCGCCATTCGCGACCTTGAACGGCTTCAGCTTGATGTCTGGTTCGATGCCCGCGGCCTGAATGGAGCGGCCATTCGGCGTGTAGTAGCGGGCGGTGGTCAGCTTGACCGCCGTGCCGTTGCCCAGCGGCAGGATGGTTTGCACCGAGCCCTTGCCAAAGGTGCGCTCGCCGAGGATGAGCGCGCGGCGATGGTCCTGCAGCGCGCCGGCGACGATTTCCGAGGCCGAGGCGGAACCGCCGTTGACCAGCACCACCAGTGGCGCGCCCTTGAGCAGGTCGCCTGGGCTGGCCTTGAAACTCTGGTCGGAGCCGTTGCCGCGTCCCTTGGTCTGGACGATGGCGCCCTCCTCGAGAAAATCGTCGGCGACATCTACCGCACCGTTCAGCACCCCGCCCGGGTTGTTGCGCAGATCCAGCACCACGCCCCGCAGCGGTCCCTTGTTCTGCTGCTCGACCTCTTGCAGGGCCTGCCGCAGATTCTGGGCGGTCTTGGCCTGGAACTGGGTGATGCGCAGATAGCCGAATCCCGGCTCCAGCAGGCGGCTCTTGACGCTGCGGACCTGGATGACCTCCCGGATCAGCTTGATTTTGAGCGGCTTGCGCGCGCCTTCGCGCACGATGGTCAGTGTGATCGCCGTGTTCGGCTTGCCGCGCATCCGCTGGATCGCGTCCGAGAGCGGCATGCCCTTGACCGAGACGTCGTCCAGCCGGATGATCAGATCGCCGGCGCGGATGCCGGCCCGCTGGGCGGGGGTATCGTCGATCGGCGCGATGACCTTGAGAAACCCGTCTTCCTGACCGACCTCGATGCCCAGGCCGCCGAACTCGCCGGAGGTGCCGATCTGCAAATCCTGGAACGCCTCGGCGTCCAGAAAGGCGGAATGCGGGTCGAGATTGCTCAACATGCCGCGAATGGCGTTTTCCAGCAGATCCTGGTCCTTGACCGGCTCGACGTAATCCTGTTTGACGGCGTCGAGCACGCCGGTGAACGTCCGCAACTCGTCCAGCGGCAGCTTGTTCTCCGGCGGCGCTTCCTTCTCGGCCCAGACCGTATGCACCGTCGTCAGCGAAACGCCTGCCAGAAAACTCAAAGCCAGCGCCAGACCGTGTCGGGTTGCAGCACTCATCTTCACTCCAAAAACCATTTTTGATTGCGGCCAGGGGATAACCGGGAATATTTAGCCCATTCCTTGCGTAAGACAACGGGATACGCCCGAAAATCGCGGCGGGGGTGGGAAAATTATTGCTAAATCAGGCGGCTTCGAAGGAAACCCCGCGCGCCGGTTTTTCCAGCCGGCGCCGGGGTGGCGCGGATGCGGGAGGATAGACGATCGCGCTTACTTGGCCTTGCCCTGGTTGGCGACGGCGTCCATCAACTTCTTGAGTTCATCGGGATCGGCGAGGTAGTAGTTCTTGATCGGCCGCAGGTTGGCGTCCAGTTCGTAGACCAGTGGCACCGCGGTAGGAACATTCAGAGCAATAATCGCCTCGTCGGACATGTTGTCCAGATACTTGATCAACGCCCGCAGGCTGTTGCCATGCGCGGCGATCGCCACCCGCTTGCCAGAGCGAATGGTTGGCACCAGGACGTCGTGCCAGTAGGGCAGCACCCGGTCGATGGTGGTCTTAAGGCTCTCGGTAGCCGGCAGCACGCGCGGGTCAAGATCGGCATAGCGCGGATCGTTGGTGGGGAAGCGCGGGTCAGTCGGGTCTAGCGGCGGCGGCGGGATGTCGAAGCTGCGCCGCCAGATTTTCACCTGATCCTCGCCGTGCTTGGCGGCGGTTTCAGACTTGTTCAGGCCAGCCAGCGCGCCGTAATGGCGCTCGTTAAGCCGCCAGCTCCGATGCACCGGAATCCACGTCAGACCCATCTCGTCCAGCACGTTCCACAGGGTGTGGATGGCGCGCTTGAGCACCGACGTGTAAGCCACGTCAAAGACATAGCCTTCCTTCTTGAGAGTTTGGCCGGCTTTCTTCGCTTCCTGGACGCCTTTTTCGGACAGGTCCACGTCGATCCAGCCCGTGAAGCGGTTTTCCTTGTTCCATTGGCTTTCGCCGTGGCGGATCAGCACGATTTTATACATCGGATTCAAGCCTCCTCGTCGTTTAGCGGGGTTGTTGTCGTTATCGGATCCGGCGCGGGCGGCCCGGATCGCATGGAAATTTCACGCTGGAATCATACGCCTGGTCAGGCGATTGCGCCAGCCACGCCCGCTTCCGGACGACCCTGCGGCCTTGGCAAATTCTTCTCAATACCGCTATATTCAGCTATGCTAATGAACCAAATTCCTGGACGAGGCGTGGTTGGAGCATGATGCGCGGCGAGTGCGCCAGCGTGGCGCGAAATGGCGTCCAATCCGGTTTCCCGCCGGATTTCCTGATGACCCGCGACGACGATATCGAGCGGGCCTCGCGCTCGCTCAAGGCGATGTCGCACCCGTTGCGGCTCAAGATTCTCTGCACCTTGGGCGACCAGGAAGCCAGCGTGCAAGATATCGTCGAGCAGGTCGGCACTTCCCAAAGCAACATTTCCCAGCATTTGGCCATCCTCCGTGGCAAGGATATCCTGACCTGCCGCAAGGACGCCAACCGGGTTTATTACCGGGTGGGCGACGCTCGCACTCTGCGCCTGATCGGCATGATGCGGGAAGTCTTCTGCGGGCGGGATTGAGTCTTGGCGCAGCGGGGTTTCCGACCTTCCCGGAATCCAGGATTAACCTTGCATATCTTTATGAGGTCCATGCATGAATAGCGAACGGATCGTCCGGATCATGGCCGGATCCTTCATTTTGCTGTCGCTGCTGTTCGGGGCGTCGGCCAGCCCGCTCTATCACAGCAGTTACTGGTTGTGGTTCACCGCCTTCGTCGGCTTCAATCTGTTTCAGAGCGGCTTCACCCGCTTCTGTCCAGCGGAGGCGATCCTGTGGAAGCTGGGCGTCAAAAAGACCGGCGATCCGTCTGACTGCTCGACCTAAGGGATCGGCGATGAGCGATTTTACCGAATTCGCCCTGCAAAACTGGCTGTTGTTCCTGGCGCTGTTCGCTATTCTGGGCATGTTGGTCGGCGGCGAGATCTTGCGCAAGATGCGCGGGGTGAGCGCTCTCGACGCCGTCGGCGCCCTGCGGCTGATCAATGACCGGGACGCCGTGATCGTGGACATCCGCGACGCGGGCGAATACAAGGAAGGCCACATTCCTCAGGCTCGCCACATCCCTTTCGGCGCCCTGCAAGAACGCTTGGGCGAACTGGCCAAGGTCAAGGACAAACCGATGATCGTCTATTGCCGCACCGGCGCGACGTCCCAGTCGGCCTGCGCCCTGCTCAAGAAGAACGGCTTTGCCGACGTACACAGCCTGAACGGCGGCTTGCCAAGCTGGCTGGACGCCCGTTTGCCGATCAGCCGCAAGAAACCCTGAAGGCCGTGCTGGAAGCTCGCCATGCCGAACATCGTTCTGTACAGCTCCGAATCTTGCCCCTACTGCCGGCGCGCGCGAGCCTTGCTGGACCACAAGGGCGCGGTCTACACGGTGCTGGACGTGGATCGCGATCCACGATTATGGCGCGAGATCGCCGAACGCACTGGCCGCGCCACCGTGCCGCAGATTTTCGTCGGTGACCGACACGTCGGCGGTTGCGACGACTTGGTCGCGTTGGACTGGCGCGGCGAGTTGGATCCACTGCTCGATCCCCTGTGAACCCGCCGTCTCCGGCGGGTCTTTTCAGCCCTCAAACCCAAACCTTAGAGCATTCGCATGAGCGAGCAACCGCAAGCTTCCCAGCACTTCGAAATCCAGAAGGTCTATCTGAAGGACGTGTCGCTGGAGACGCCCAATTCCCCGCTGATTTTCACCGAGCAATGGCAGCCGCAAACCGAGGTACGGCTGGAAACCGGCGCCACGCCGCTGACCGAGGATTTGTTTGAGGTGGTGCTGACCCTGACCATCACCACCAAGCTCGGCGAGCGCACCGCCTATCTGGCCGAAGTCCAGCAGGGCGGGCTGTTCACCCTGAAGGGTTTCGACGAGTCGCAAACGGGCCACATGCTGCACGCCTTTTGCCCGAACATCTTGTTTCCCTTCGCCCGCGAGGAACTGGCCTCCCTGATCGGCAAGGGAGGATTCCCGCCAGTGCTGCTCAATCCGATTAACTTCGACGGCATGTACATGCAGCGCTTGCAACAGCAACAGGCGCAGGCGGTGGGGGTCGCGCCGCCGGCCACGCACTGACGCGCGACCGCCGTGGCCACGGTCGCGGTGCTCGGCCCCGGCTCCTGGGGCACCGCGCTGGCGTTGCTGCTGGCGCGCAATGGCCACCCGGTCCGGCTGTGGGGCCACGACCCCGAGGAAATCGCGCCGCTGCGCCGGGAACGGGAAAACCGTCGCTATCTCCCCGGCATTCCCTTTCCCCCGGCCCTGACCGCCGGCGTCGATCTGGCGGAAGCAGTGGCCGGCGCCGATCTGGCGCTGGCGGTGGTGCCCAGCCACGCCTACGGGGTCACCTTGACCCGGTTGCAGCCGCATCTACCGACGGGCGCCGGTTTCGCTTGGGCTACCAAGGGTCTGGAACCCGGCGGAGGGCGGTTCCTGCACGAGGTCACGGCGGAGATCCTGGGCGCGGCTTGGCCGGCGGCGGTGATTTCGGGACCCAGTTTCGCTCGCGAAGTAGCGATGGGGTTGCCGACTGCGGTCACCGTCGCCTCCACCGACGCGGCGCACGCCCGGCGGGTGGCGGCTCTGCTGCACGGCTCCAACCTGCGTGCCTACACCAGCGCCGATGTGATCGGCGTCGAACTGGGTGGAGCGGTCAAAAACGTGCTGGCCATCGCCGCCGGCATCGCCGACGGTCTGGGCTTCGGCGCCAACGCCCGCGCAGCGCTGATCACCCGCGGCTTGGCGGAGATGGCGCGGTTGGGTCTGGCGGTGGGCGGCCAGCGCGGAACCTTCATGGGACTGGCCGGCATCGGCGATCTGGTGCTGACCTGCACCGACGACCAGTCGCGCAATCGCCGGTTCGGTCTGGCCATTGGCCGGGGCGAAACCGCCGAGAAGGCTTTCGCGGCCATCGGTCAGGTAGTGGAGGGCGTGGCCACGGCGCGGGAAGCACTGCGACTGGCCCGGCGGCATCGAGTGGAAATGCCGATTACCGAACAGGTCAACGAAGTGCTGGATCGCGGCCAGGATCCGCGCCGGGCGGTGGAAATTCTGCTAGCGCGCGATCTCAAGCCGGAGGCGGTCTGAGGCCGGCGCCGGCGTTCCGCTAGTTTGCCAACTCATTCAGGTGATGCTATCCAGCAACGGTTGGTGGTGTCCGTCCACCTCGCGATCCGGCCCGCTATAAACCCGTGGCCAGCGCTTTTTCACCACCGGACTGTCGCTGGCCAGGGCGTGGCAGGTGTTCAGCACCGGCGGCGGCGCCCGGTCGGCGGCGGGTTTGGCGTCTTCCTCGTCGTAACGCTGGCCGTAAAGCGTCTGGAAAAAGGTGGTGGCGACCGGACCGAGCAGCTCGGTTATGTGGGTGCAGCCCTGCACGCCATTGAACAATTCCTTGAGCTTGAGCGACCAGCCTGGCCCGATGCGCGCGCCGATCAGTTGTCGGTAGCGGGAGGCAATAGCGGGGCAGAGTCCGAACGGCGCGGCGTCGGTGCGGGCCTCCACGTCGCGGATCTGGAACTGATCGTCCACCGTCAGGCGAATCCGCATCTCGTGCAGCGGTTCGCCAGCCTGAATGACGCCGCCCCGATCCTCGTTGGGAAACGAGTAGGCCTTGGTGTCCACGATTTGGCCCTCGATATCCCACAGTCCATCCTCGCGACGATAGCCCACGCATTGCACGACGCGCCGGTGCAGCAACTGGCGCGGGACGGGAGCGGAGAGCGGCATGAGATTCTCCAGGTAAATTGGGGTTAACCTGCGGTCGGATGTCAGTCGAAGAACGTACCGTCCATGATGCACGCCAGTCGCCTGTCCACTTCGACCAGCACCCTGCGCTTCTGGTCGGGAGGGTAGTCCCACCAGCCGGCAATTTCGTCCAAGGTACGAAAACAGCCATCGCAGAGCTGGATTTGCGGGTTGATGACGCAGACGCCGATACAGGGGGAGGGCGGATCGCTGGGTGAAGCGGCGGGGTCGGCGGTCATGGCGGATAGGTGGGAAGGTCGCGGTATCGAAAGGAAAATGATACCGCACCGCAGCGGGGCGAATCCATAGAACAAAATGGCTTGTGGTGGAGCGCGCGCCAGTGGGGATGGGGTTGGCCGCGAAGACTTGGGAAAAATGATTATGGGCTTATCGAGTGTGCTGGTTTGGAGCACGCGCCTTGGCGCTTCGGTTGGGCGGTGGCGGCCCGACCCTCGATCCTAATGGTGGTTTGTGGATTTTCCCGCCGTCTTCGCGGCCAACCGGTTTAGCCGGATCAATCAAAATTGCACCAACAAACTTTCTTTATCAAGTAAACCAAAGGATCGAGGCCGCGCTAGTCAGGATAAACCACTATTGAAATAGGACATTACCTTATAAAGATAAATTCAGGCGGGCAAGATGAGCGATAAGTACAAAAGCGATGGGGTTTGCGCTTGTATGGACGCAGGGTCGGGTTTAACCTTTACTTAAAATGTAGAGGAGCGGACTGGCCCGTTCTGGCGGTGCGCTGCAGCGGGCTTTAAACCATCAAACGACCCCAGGGGGAATCCCATCATGTTGACCTATCTAGATTGCGTGGAATTGAGCGACCTGACCGAGGAAGAGATCGAGGCCATCGCCGAGCACGAGCATCTGCCGGAAATGGCGGCCCTGGAACTGGGCAGCTATCTGGTGCATAGCGCGGAAGGCGTCCCCATGATCAAGCGCATCATTTTGGAGGATATCGAGGAGGAGCGTCGGCGCGGTCACGTCGACAAGGCGTTGAAGCTGAAGCTGGTGCTCAAGCACTTCGTGGATACTCATCCCGACAATCCGGCCAAGGCGTGAGCGAAACCGGGGTTTCGGAGTATGACCGGGCGGGATCAGGGGTGCTCAAGACCAGGGTTCGAGCAGCAGGGCCTGAACCTCGGCCGGGTCCGCTCGCCGCATGGGTCGGCCATTTACCGGGCTGAGCGGAGCTTCCCGCTCGGCCAGCAGCCCGAAGACCGTGAGATCGATGCGGGCTTCGCCAGCGGTGAAGCGAAAAACCGGCAGACAAACCCGAGCGCCGCTGGCCATGTTCAGCCTGTGTTCGTCCGTCTCGAAGGGAATATGGCGTTCCATTAGGAACAGCGTGATTTCCTCGGGCGATTCGGCGAACAGATGTAGGTGGATGCTGGCGTGTGGGCCAACGGCGCCACTCAACACCGAACCGACCAAGCGTGGGCGAAAGCGCGCCAGGAACCGCATGGCGTCCAGCGCGGTTTCTCGCAAACCGCGCAGGTGGATGGCTTGGCGGTCGGCATGGAACAGCCGCTGGCGGTCGAGCAGGGCTTGCTCGATGGCGACGTTGTCCGGCAGGATGGTCCGGTCGTCGATGGCTAAGCGCAGGGCGGCTTTTCGCCTGGCGGCGCCAAAATTTTGAACGCCTTCCTCGACGATGAGCCGGGCGCATTCCTGGGCGATCAGGGTCTTGAGACGGCGGTCGTCGCGGGGACGGCGGGGCATGGGCAAACTCCGGGCGGGCATGGGCGGCGGTTTGAGGCGAGGACAGCAACCATCCGCGGATAAGCCGGGCCGCTGCCCGACACCGTGGATACGATCATTTGCTATATTCTATGGAGCGAGCGTTCGATCGTCCGCTCCGATCAAGCGAGGAAGCGTAACTTGGCTCTGTTCACGCGTAAAGAACCCATTCTGGGCATCGATATCGGTCCCTCGGCGGTCAAGCTGGTCGAACTGAGTCGTTCCGGACCGCGGTTTCGGGTCGAAAGCTTTGCCATCGAGCCGCTGGGCGAGGGCATGGTGGAGGATCGTAATCCTGCCGATACCGACGGGGTGGCGGAAGCGATCAAGCGGGCCTGTCGCAAGGCCGGCACCCGGACGCGCCGCGCGGCTGTCGCCGTGCCGACCTCCAGCGTGATCACCCGCACCGTGCCGATGCCGGCGGACTTTAAGGAGGGCGATATCGAGGTCAACCTCGCGATCGAGGCGACCCAGTATATCCCCTATCCTATCGAGGAAGTGTATCTGGATTTCGAGGCGAAAGGCTTGTCTCCGGCCAGCAGCGACATCCAGGATGTCATGCTGGTGGCCACGCGCAAGGAGAACGTAGATACCCGGGAGGCGACTCTCAAGGATGCGGGTTTGACGCCAGTGATCGTGGATGTGGAGGCCTACGCCCTCGAAAACGCCTTCCGACTGCTGATGGAAAGCCTGCCCAAAGCGGGCGGCGAGGGAGCGTTGAGCCTGACCAAGGCGCGGGACAACCTGACGGCGCTCGTGGATATTGGCGCCACCCTCACTACTCTCTATATCCTGCAGCAGGATCGCGTGATCTTCACCCGCGAGCAGCGGTTCGGTTGCGACCAACTGACCGTTCGGATCGCCGAAACCTATGGCCTGCCCCGCGACCAAGCCGAGCAGGCCAAGCGTTCGGGCATGGTGAGCGAGGATTATCCGACCACGATTCTGGAACCGTTCAAGCAGATGCTGGCCGAGCAGATCGGTCATGGCTTGCAGTTCTTTTTTTCCTCCGACCAGTATGTTTCTGGCCGCTATAATGTAGATACTGTGGTCTTGGGCGGTGGGGGCGCCACGGTCGTGGGCTTGGACCGGGTCGTGGCGGACGTGCTGGGCATGACCACGGTGGTGGCCAACCCCTTCAAAAACATGGGGAGCGCCGCGCGGGTGAACAGCAACGCCCTGCTGCGCGACGCGCCATCGTTGCTAATTGCCTGTGGGCTGGCCCTGAGGAGCTTCGACTGACATGACGCGCATCAATTTGCTGCCCTGGCGCGAAGCGCGCCGCGTCCAGCGGCAACGTCAACTGATCGGAATGCTGGTGGCGACGGCGCTGTTGGGAGCCGGCATCGTGTTTGGGGTGTACACCGAAATCGATAATCGCATTAAGTACCAGCAGGAGCGCAACAATTATCTACGCGACGAAATCGCCCAGCTCAAGAAGGCGGCTGAGGAGATGAAGGAGTTGCAAAAAGTCAGAACCCGGCTGGTGGATCGTCTCAACGTCGTCCAGAAATTGCAGACGGTTCGGCCCGGCATGGTGAGGATGCTGGACGAGCTGGCGCGGCTGGTGCCCCAGGATATCTACGTGACCAGCTTCAAGACCGCCGCCAATCAGGTGACGCTCAACGGTATCGCCCGCTCCGACAACATCATTTCCGAGTTCATGCGCGACCTTAAGAAAAGTCCCACCAATCTGTTCGGCGAACCGGTGCTGCAGGTGGTCGAAACCCGAAGCGTGAACAACGTACAGGCGCGGGTGTTCGAACTGATCGTGCCGCTCAAACTGGGGGGAGGGGTGGAAGGCGATCAGGCCGGCGC
>WBUJ01000095.1 GCA_008933795.1 Candidatus Contendibacter sp.
ATCCGTCACCGTGTTGCCGGCCACTTCCCCCACCACCGAATCCACCACACCTGCCACCCCCGAACCCGCCAAGAAATAACCGCCATGATCAAGTTGCACACCACTCTCGGCGTTATCACCCTCGAACTCGATCACGCCCGCGCCCCGGCGACCGCCGCCAATTTTCTTCAATACGCCCGGGATGGATATTATGAAGGCACCCTGTTTCATCGGGTGATCTCCAACTTCATGATTCAAGGCGGCGGCCTCGGGCCGGACATGAACCAGAAGCCGGCCCGCCCGCCCATTCGCAACGAAGCCGACAACGGCCTGAAAAACCAGATCGGAACCGTGGCCATGGCCCGCACCTCCGACCCCCACTCCGCCACCTCGCAATTTTTCATCAACCTGAAGGACAACGATTTTCTCGACCATCGCGGTCAGACCAACCAGGGGTGGGGCTATTGCGTGTTCGGCCGGGTGGTGGACGGCATGGACGCGATCAACGCCATCGCCAAGGTCGCCACCACCTCCCGGCGCGGCCATCAGGACGTGCCGGTCGAGAACGTGCTCATCGAAAAAACCGAAGTCATCGGCGAATAGCCTCATGGCTGCGTTGTTCATCTCCGATCTGCACCTGGAGCCGATGCGCCCCGCCATCACCGCCCTGTTCCTGGATTTCCTGGAACGGCGGGCGCGGCGGGCCGAAGCCCTGTACATCCTGGGCGATCTGTTCGAGGCGTGGATCGGCGACGACGACGATGCGGAACCCGGCGGGACGGTCGCGACCGCCTTGCGAACCCTGACCGACCAAGGCATTCCCGCGTATTTTCTGCACGGCAACCGCGATTTCCTGGTCGGCAAGCGCTTTGCCGCCGCCAGCGGGATTCAATTGTTGCCGGAAAGTGTGGTGATCGAACTGGCGGGCGAGCGGGTGTTACTGCTGCACGGCGACACCCTATGCACCGATGATGTCGAGTATCAGGCGTTTCGCGCCCAGGTCCGCGACCCGGTCTGGCGGGCGCGAACTCTGGCCCTGCCGCTGGCGCAGCGACGGGCGCTGGCCGGCCAGTTGCGGGAAACCAGCCGACAGGCCACCGGGCAAAAAGCCGCTGACATTACCGACGTTAATCCGACCGCCGTGGACCGGGCGCTGCGCGCGCACGGCGTTTATCGCCTGATTCACGGCCACACGCACCGACCCGCAATTCATCGCTGGAACCTCGATGGCCAGCCGGCGCGGCGGGCGGTGCTGGGCGACTGGTACGACCAAAGCAGCGTGCTGGTTTGCGACGCGGCGGGCTGGCGAGTGGAACCTCTCTCGACGTCCGGCGCCTGAAGCGATGATCCTGCTCTGCCCTTCTCATCGCGGGCCGCTCTCGCCCGATCCGCCGGGCACATTCGCGGCGCTGATGGACTTGTACGAGCGCAACTACATCAACATCCGCCGGTTGCTGCCGGTCATGCCGCCCGCGCGGGCAGAGCGCGTCTCGCGGGCGCCCGGCGGCCTGGATTTGCATCTGTACGTGACCGAGCGCTGCCGCTACACCAGCGAACTGATCCTGACCTACCAGTTCGGCCAGGATGACGGCGCGACCATCGCCGAGCCCAACCTGCGGATTCGGGTCTATCACGACGCCCGCCAAGTCGAGGTGATAGCCGCCCATCCGCGCCACCGTCCAACCTTTGCCATCGACGCCCTCGCCCACCATCGGCCAGAAGGCATTCTCCTGTTCACCCGCTGGCGGACCAATCGCTTTCTCTACAAATGGCTTGGCTACTGCCTGCATCAAGGCCACCGCTTCGCCGCCTCTTCCGACCATCCGGCCTAAAGCCTCGCCGGGAAATTCAGGAAAATTTTTGGGTTTTATCCCGCCGATTAGTTGACTGAACCGACAGGTTAATATAGTTTCCCTACGTAATAGTCAGGATATTGATTTTCCGAAAACTCACCTGTGGAGTAATGCCATGAGGCTCTCAACCAAAGGTCGCTATGCGGTTACCGCCATGATGCATCTGGCCATTCACGATCGCTACGGTCCCGTGACGCTGGCCGAAATTTCCCAGTGCCAGGGGATTTCGCTGTCCTATCTGGAGCAATTGTTCGCCAAGTTGCGCAAGCGCGCCCTGGTGGAGGGCGTTCGCGGACCCGGCGGCGGCTACCGCCTGTCGCGCTCGCCGGATCAGGTCACGGTCGCCGACATCATCAGCGCCGTGGACGAACGGCTGGACGCCACTCGCTGCTGCGGCAACGAGAATTGCCAGGGAGGTCGGCGCTGTCTGACCCACGAATTGTGGACCGATCTCAGCCGCCAGATTTTCACCTTCCTGGAAGGCATCACCCTGGCGCAGTTCGTCGAACGCCCGGCGGTCTGCGAAGTGGTGCATCGCCAGAACAGCCGGCGGCGCGACCGTTCCTCCGAACGCTTCATCGCCCCCGCCCTGATGTAGGCGTCGCCGGCTCCCTCCTGTCACGACGCCATGGAGTGGCCGATCTATCTGGATTACGCGGCGACCACGCCGATGGATCCGCGGGTTGCCGCTGTTCTGGGCCAATATCTCGGTCAGAATGGCTTCTTCGGCAATGCCTCCTCCAGCACGCATGTCCTTGGCCGGGCGGCGGCCCGGGCGGTTGAATCCGCCCGCGAACACGTCGCCGCCCTGCTCGACGCCGATCCGCGCGAAATCGTCTGGACCTCCGGCGCCACCGAGGCTAACAACCTCGCCCTGTTTGGCGTCATGCGCGCTTGCGCTCGCAAGGGCCGGCATCTGGTCACCAGCCAAACCGAACACAAGGCCGTGCTTGACGTTTGTCGGCGGCTGGAGCGGGAGGGCTGCGCGGTCACTTACCTCGCTCCGGAACCGGACGGACTGATTCCGCCGGAACGGGTCGCGGCAGCGCTGCGACCGGATACGGTGCTGGCGTCGCTGATGCATGTCAACAACGAAACCGGCGTAGTTCAGGATTTGGCCGCCATCGGCGCCATCACCCGCTCGCGCGGCATCCTGTTGCACGTGGACGCGGCCCAGAGCGCCGGCAAACTGCCGCTCGATCTGCAAACATTGCCGGTGGATTTGCTGAGCCTGAGCGCGCACAAGCTGTATGGCCCCAAGGGCATTGGCGCGCTGTACATACGCCAGCGGCCAAACCGGGTGCGACTGGAGCCGCTGCTGTACGGCGGCGGCCAGGAACGGGGGCTGCGGGCCGGCACCCTGCCCACGCATCAAATCGCGGCGATGGGTGAGGCATTTCGCATTGCTGGCGAGAACATGGTGGTCGAACAGGCCCGCATCCGCGAATTGCGCGACCGGCTGTGGCAGGGGTTAGCGGGATTGGGCGAGGTGGAATTGAACGGTCATCCCGAGCGCAACGTGGCCGGTATTCTCAACGTTAGCTTCGTCGGCATCGCCGCCGAGGCGTTGCTGGCGGCAATGCCGGAGATCGCGGTGGCCACCGGTTCCGCCTGTACCTCCGCCGGCGGCGAACCCTCGCACGTGCTGCGGGCGATGGGTCGCGACCCATTCCAAGCGCGCGGCGCGGTGCGCTTCAGCCTGGGCCGCTTCACCACGGTCGAGGAGATCGACCACGCCATCGCGGCGGTGCGCGCGGCGGTGAACCGGCTGCGGGAGTTGTCGCCGCTGTGGGAATTGCGGCGGCGGGGACTGGACCAGCGCGCGGTGAACTGGGCGGCGCCGTAACCCGCTGATCGTGTGATATAAGCCCGTTGCGCCGCGTCAACCTCATCCGCGTTTTTCACGCCTGGAATTCATGGGATTCAAAGGATGATCAGGATCATTTAAAGGATTAAAAGGAGGAGTAGAAGGATAGCCCAGGGATTCATGCGAGAACGTCAACACCGTCAGCGTAGGCGCGGCGTATTTTGCCCCCTTGCCCAAGCTTTTGAGAAATGCCCGGCGCTTTGGGTCCTCGGCATCGAGAACGATTTTCGCTGGTAAGACCGAGTCGGACACTGGATCATGGTCAAAGTCTTCAGGGATCATTACAGTTCTCCCAATCTGATCTTGAAGAAGATTCGTTAAGTAGAAGTCCCCGAACGGCGGCGATGGCTTCGGCCAAATTGTCGTAGGTCAGGGCGTAGGCGGGCGTCCCGTCCAGCCATGCGACGAAGGCGCTCACCTCGGCGGGCGTCAGCGGTTGGGGCAGCAAGGTGTCGGCGGCCATCAGATACTGAAGCGCCACGGTGGCCGCAATCGGTTGCAGCATCGTCGCCCCGCTGGGAACGTAGCGCGGAAAAACCAGGTAGCGCACCGGCCAGGAACGATCCGAGGCGCGGGGTCCGGGCAGCAGGTAGCGCACCGACTGTCCCCAACGGCGATAAATCGGCCAAGCATCGAGCGTGGGATAGTACGCGGCCAATGCGGGCCAACTGCCGGGTTTCAAGCACAGGGGGCCAGGCAGTGGGACGATCTGGCCATTATCCCGCCGCAGGGGAATGGTCTCATCACCCAGGTACTCAAAGCCGGACTGAGCCAACGCGGCGGCCAGGGTGGTTTTACCGCTGCCGCTCAGTCCCGGCAGCACGATGCAGGAAGCGCCGTCGCCGAGAGCCGCCGCGTGGAAAACAGCCAGCCAGGGAATCTGGCGGCAGGCGTATTCGATGACCTGATGCAGCGCGTGTTGGATCAACTCATCCAGCGCGGCGCAGACCAGCGACGCCCTGTCGTCCTGGCGCCATTCATAATCCATACCCGTCTCGCGCGCCTCGAACGTGGTCTGGGGGCTGGCTCCATCGGTCGCCACCCAGTGTTGCAACAACGGGTGCAGGCGCTGATGAAGCACCGGCCCACCGTAGCGAATTCGAAAATTCGCGCCAGCGAGCCGGTAGGCGCATTCCGCAACTGGAACTTCCGGCTTGAACGGAGCAATGAAAGGTATAGCCTCCGGGTGAATGTCGCCAGACTGGAGGTCGAGCAACCCTTCCCGCCCCCAATCCGCCAGCGCCGCGGCCACGTCCCGATCCGCCTGATCAGCGGCGATGTTGAACCGTTGCGCAAGCCGGGCGGCGATGACGGCGGATGGCAAGCCGCTGGCGTAATCGGTCCAGATACCGCTGGCGGTAGCGTTGAGCACGAACAAACGGTTGATGCCCGGCCGCATCAGCACCAAACCATCCGCCAGCGAAAACGCCACAAGTTGGGAGCAGGCGCTAGCGCCCACCGTTCACCCGCCAGCGGAAACGGTGAACCGGCTTGGTCATGGCGACCGTGTACGTGTTGTTCGGGTTGGGATTGAAGGTCTTGCTGGTTTCATCATCCATCAGCTTGGAATGCCGGAGAATATCGTCCGGTCCGGCCCAGCTCAGGGTGATCGTGCGCGGTTGATTGGAACGCACCTCAAAACTCCATTCGCTGATTCTCCCGCTGGAAGGGGCGCGGTAGTCGGACGTGTAATCGCCTGCATACGCGCCCCAGTCGGAATGAGGGAAAACGATGGTGAGGAATTTGCTGGTATCGAAGGGCGACAACTCCCTGAGATCGTGTTGGTCGGAACCCTCGACGCTGTCGCTCAAACGGCCCAGCAGATTGCCGGGATCGACCAAACCATCCGCTTCGACGATCAGACGGAGACCCCATTCCTCCGGGCGACGGGTTTTGGGAGCGGGATAACGCTGTTTGTCCGCCTGCGGCGTTATTTGCGGTTCGGCGGCGGTTGTCGCCAAGAGTTCGGATGCCGGCTGGTCCGCATCTTCTTCTTGCAGGGCGCTCACCTGCGCCGAGACCGGGCTGTTGCCGGTGACGGTCGCGCAAGGATTGCCCGTGCCGCGCTTGACCGGGACGCGCAATTGAATGCCAGCCTTGAAGGCTTGCACCCACAGCCCCTCGAAGTTGCTCAACACCCCTTCCGCGCCCGTTGTCACACCGTCATAGGATTGATAGGCCGAACCATTCCATTGGCCCATGGTGTGGGACATGACGCAACTCGAATCGGGCGTGGGCAAACTGCACGCGCGTTGGTTGAAAAGCGGCGGCAGCAGCGGATCCGCATCATCCAGGCTTAGCTCGTTGCTGCCATCCAGCACTTTCACGTCCTTCCAGCACACATCGAACACGAAAGGATGACCGACCAGGTTGTAGCGACCCGTGCTGGACGCGGTAAGAGGGACATCGGCTTGGGGATTGCCAGCATTGGTGTCTCCCCCAACATCAATAGTGCCGCCACCCGCCGCCTTGGTCTTGATCCAGTAACCCAACCCGCCCTGAAGGGTATCGGTGAAGCTCAATTGGACATACTGATCCGTGGTGGCGTCTCGCCTGTAAACTCGCCAGTCGGTGCCGTAAGTCGCTACTGGCAGATCGTCGCCAAAGACCGCCTCCACCGTGTTCGCGGTGACTTCACAGGGAAGCGCGATCATGTACCACTGGTTGGCGGTTAGGGACAGCGATTTATTGCAGGTGAAAAACAGCTTGGCCCACGCCGTGCCCCAGCGGCCATCGCCGCCATTTGGTGTTGTACTCCGGGTATCGGCATATTCGTTGAACGCCCAGAAAAATCGGTAGTCGGTCGGATCAGTGGCGATGCCGCTGTAGTCCCCCCAGCGGTTGCGCGTACCACTAAAGACACGATAGTAATAATCCAAACCTGCTTGGACCGTCGTCGTGGGCTGTACCGTGCCCGGGGCGTCACCCGCCTGCCGGCCCGCCGCATAAGCGCCCGCATAAATCGTCGCCGCCGAGCCGGCGAATCCGAACATCGCGTCGCCCACCGCGTTGACCGCCACCGATGGGAAAAACGTGTAAGTGCCTGTTGCCACATCCTCGCTGCCGATGTTGCCCTGATCGGCCAGCGTGATGGCGTTGGTGCCAACGGCGTTGAACTTGAACCAGTGCGCGGTGGCTTGGTTAGCATCCGCCCCCGAAGGCGGAAGCACCGTAGTTGTCATCCACAGGGCGTTGTCACGCCATACAGCATGCAATGCACGCCGGTCGTTGGTATTAATCAGATTAGTTGTGTCAAACTGCGGTGCATCGGGCAGGGGGGGAATCCTGCGGTGTTGTCTATATCGCCGACATTGACATTTTGCGGCGAATTAAAGATTGGCGTACCCAAGGGATTGTCGACCCGTACCACTTGGACAAACTCCGCACCACTGCCAAAGTGAGAACCCGAATACACCACTAAAAACGTGCCAACCGTGGAACCAGCGCCACCGGCACCAAACACTTGCGCTGGCATCGTAGTGTTTGCAGTACCGCCACCGGCGTAGGGATTGTAAACATTCCAACTGGCCGTACCGCCTCCATAAAACCCACCGCTCACACCCTTGTTAACAATCCAGAGCCGGACACCGCCAAAAGCCCCCCCGACCCAAAGCTAAACATGTTATTCGTGATATAGACCGCTTCTTCATCAACCGCGAATCCTGGATAATCGGCCCAGCGATTAACACCGCCGATATCTATCATTGAGTTGATTGTGTGATAGTACCAATCCGCGCTGGTCGCGGTAGCCGGCGTGGCGGTTTTGGAAACGGCCAACAGGATACGGGATGCGTTGGCAGCGTCTCCCTGAGCGGTATCCGTTCTTTCAAGAGTGACAACCACGAAACGGTTTTCATAGTGATCCCAAATCACCTTCGGATCGAAGGTGCGGGTTCCCAATCCCAGCCCAGGAGTGTTGAAGAAATCCTTCAACGAATCCCGCCACAGCAGCGTACCGCTCTTGCTACTGGCCTCGATCATGGTATTGACCACGGCGATCACCCGGTCAGTGCCCGCCGCGCCGATGGGATCGGGAGGAATCGATAAAAATCCATCGTTTTCGACGGGATTGTCATCGAAACCAAATCCCGGAAAGCTGGTGGCGGCGGCGGAATCGAACGGAGTGAATCGATACGGCGCTGTCGCGGGTCCAAGAAGCAAAGGCGCTTTCTGGGCATGGCCGCTCATGGCCGCGCCGCCCGAAATTTCCGGCGGTGGCGGCGGCTGGATTCGGGAAAAATCGGCGGCATTTCCGCCACTGGCGAGCAAAAACAGTAAACTGGACAGCAAACCAAGCCATTTCGTTTTCCAAGCCATTTCCCGATCTCCTCAAATAGTGATGAACCTTCAAGAACAGCGATTGATGGCGAACCTTATCTGCGGCCGGCGCTGGGCGGCGCTGGCGACCCAGGGACCCGATGGACCGGAGGCGTCCTGGATCGCCTACGCCCCACAGGCCGATTTCAGCGGATTTCTACTGCATCTTAGCACTCTGGCAACCCACACCCGCAATCTGCTGGCCGATCCGCGCGCCGGTCTGGCGATCAGCGAACCGGAACGGGATGGCGAAGACCCGCAGACGCTGGCGCGGGTCATGATTCAGGGCAGAGTGACAATCGTCCCTAAGAAGAGCATGGATTATCGGGAGATGTCGCGACACTATCAAGAAATGCTACCCGCATCGACGCCGCGCTTCGAGTTCGGCGATTTCCTGCTGCTACGCCTGACCCCGGTTCGCGTTCGCTTCATCGGTGGCTCCGCCCGCGCCTACACCCTGGACGATATCGCCCTGCGCGTGGCGGCTCAGCGCACCAGTTGATTGAGATCGAAAATCGGCAACAGGATCGCCAGCACGATCACCAGCACCACCCCGCCCATCACCAGAATCAGCATCGGCTCGAAAATCCCCAGCAGCGCGGCGATCAACGTCTCGGTCTCCCGCTCCTGCTGCATCGCCGCCCGCTCCAGCATGTTCTCCAGCCGCCCGCTGGCCTCGCCGCTGGCGATGAGCTGCACCGTCATCGGCGGGAAATAGCCGCTGGCGCCGACCGCCTTTTGCAGGCTGGCGCCTTCCTTGACCCGCGCCGCTGCCTGTTCCACCGCTTCCCGCATCGGCAGATTGCCGATCACCTGGGCGGAAATCCGCAACGCTTCCAGCACCGGCACGCCGCTGGCCATCAGAATGCTGAAGGTGCGAGCGAAGCGGGCGGTATTGATGCCCCGCGCCAGCCGTGCCAACAGCGGCACTCTCAGCAGCGCCCGATGCACCCACCGTTTAAACCCGATCCGGCGCAGCGCATGGACCCAGGCGATGACGCCTCCCGCCAGCGCCGCCAGCACCAGCCAGCCGTACTGACGCAAAAAATCGCTCAGGGCGATCAGACCCCGGGTCAGCGCCGGCAATTGCTGGTTGAGGCTGCTGAACACCTGCACCACTTGAGGCACCACATAGGTCAGCAGGCCGGCCACGATCAGGATGGCGACGCCGGTCAACAGCAGCGGATAGAACAGCGCCAACCCGACCTTCTGACGCATCTGTTGGCGAGCCTCGGTGTAGTCGGCCAGTCGCTCGAACACCACGTCCAGATGGCCGGACTGCTCGCCGGCGGCGACGGTCGCCCGATACAACTCCGGGAACACTTGGGGAAAATCGCTCAGCGCGGTCGCCAGGGTATGCCCTTCCAGCACCCGGGTCCGCACCGCCAACAATAACCCGCCCAGCCGCGAACGATCCGCCTGACGAGCCACCGCGCCCAGCGCTTCCTCCAGCGGCAACCCGGACCCTACCAGGGTCGCCAATTGCCGGGTGACCAACGCCAGATCGGTCGCGCTGATCCGCACCCGCCGGCTCCACCACTGGCGCCCGCGCCGCTGTTCCTGGCTGGCGATCTCCTCGACCTCCAGCGGATTCAGGCCACGCTCGCGCAAGGCTTGCCGGGCCAGTCGCGGCGTATCGGCTTCGATCAATCCCTTGCGCTGTCGGCCCCTAGCGTCGAGAGCGACATATTGGAAAGCGGGCATCAATCCTCCCGCGTCACCCGCACCAATTCCGCCAGCGCGGTGTCGCCAGCCAGCACCCGGCGGCGGCCATCATCGCGGATACTGGAGCTGGACAACCGGGCGTGGCGCTCCAGTTCCTGTTCGCCCTTGCCCTCGTGAATCAGGGTCTGCATCGTCTCGTCCACCGTCACCAGCTCGAAAATGCCGGTGCGGCCCCGATAGCCGGAATGGTTGCACCGCGCGCAGCCCACCGGGAGGTAGAGCGTCGGCGGCGTGGCCGGATCCACGTTCAGCGTCTCGCAGTCGGTCGGCGTGGCCAGATGCGCCTGCCTGCAATGGAGGCAGAGCTTGCGCACCAAGCGCTGGGCCAGCACGCCGATCAGCGACGACGACAGCAGGAACGGCTCCACCCCCATGTCGCGCAGCCGGGTCATGGCGCCGACCGCGCTGTTGGTGTGCAGGGTCGAAAGCACCAGATGGCCGGTCAGCGAAGCCTGCACCGCAATTTCGGCGGTTTCCAGATCGCGGATTTCGCCGACCATCACCACGTCGGGGTCCTGGCGTAGAATGGCGCGCAGACCCCGGGCGAAGGTCATTTCCACCTTGGTGTTGACCTGGGTCTGGCTGATGCCATCGAGATAGTACTCGATCGGATCCTCGACGGTCATGATGTTGCGCTTGCGGTCGTTGAGCTGGGTCAGTCCCGCATACAGCGTCGTGGTCTTGCCGGAGCCGGTCGGGCCGGTGACCAGCAGAATGCCGTGCGGGCGGTGAATCAGCTTCAGCAACCGGGTCTCGTCGCCTGGCTCCATGCCCAGATGCCGCAAATCCAGCCGGCCCTCGCGCTTGTCCAGCAGGCGCAACACCACCCGCTCGCCATGCCCGGTCGGCAGGGTCGAAACCCGCACGTCCACCGGCCGACCAGCAACCTTGAGCGAAATTCGCCCGTCCTGCGGCAGACGCTTTTCGGCGATGTCGAGATGGGCCATGACCTTGACCCGCGACACCAGCAGCGGCCCCAGCGCCCGCGGCGGTTGCAGGGCCTCGCGCAGCACCCCATCCACCCGGAACCGCACCAGCAAGCGATTCTCGAACGACTCGATGTGAATGTCCGAGGCGTTTTCCTTGATCGCCTCGGTCAACAGGGCGTTGATCAGCCGGATGATCGGGGCGTCGTCGGCGCTTTCCAGCAGATCCTCCGGTTCGGGCAGGGTCAGAGCGACTTGATTGAGGTCCATTTCCTCGCCAAGGTCTTCCATCATCCGCGCCGCGCCGTTGCTCTCACCCTCGTAGCAGTTCTGCAGCAGGCGTTCGAACCGCTCGGCCGGCACCAGTGCGGGCCGCAACGGCGCGTTCAGATAGCGGCGCAACTCCATCAGGCTGCGCGGGCTGACGCCGGGCCGGCAGGCGATGTCGATACCCTCCGTCGTTTCCTCCAGCACCAACACGCCATGGCGCTTGGCGAAAGCATATGGCAGGTGGCGAACCGGCGCGACCTCGGTCTCGCCCGGCGCGACCGGGGGAGATTTGGGATTCATCGGTCGCCGAAGCCAGATTCCACCGGCGCCGCCACCTTTGGCGGCTCGCTAGCTACCGGACCCGGAACCGCGGCGGACGGAGGCCGCGTGTCGAGAATCGTGCCCTGCGCCTTGACCTCTTCCTGCGGCTTGAGCACCGGCGGCTGGACGTTGGGCAGCAGGTAGTTTGCCTTCTCTCTCGCGGCGAGTTGCTGCTCGCGGATGAAGCTATACTTGTCGCTGGTGTGCAAGGTGCCCTGGGCGGGATCCCGAAGAATGACCGGATGCAGGAACACCATCAGATTGGTCCTTTTCTTGGTGGTGTTGCGATAGCGAAACAAGTTGCCCAGCAGCGGCACATCACCCAGCAGCGGCACCTTTGAAGCGCTTTCATCAAGCTTGTCTTCGATCAGGCCGCCCAGCACCAGGATCTGCCCGTTTTCCACCAGCACGCTGGTTTTGATTTCGCGCAAATTAAAGGTCAAACCCTGGGTGGAGGCATTGGCCGACGGCACCACATTAGAGACTTTTTGGGTGATTTCCAGTTTGACGGCGTTACCCTCGTTAATCTGGGGCTTGACTTTGAGGATAACGCCCACGTCCTCGCGCTGAATGGTCTGGAACGGGTTGCCGATCTGCGAGTTGTTACTACTGCTACTACTCGATGAGGTGGTGTAGGAGCCAGTCACAATTGGCACATTTTGGCCGACTTTGATTTCCGCTTCCTCGTTGTCCAGAGTCACCACGGTCGGGGTGGACAGCACGTTAGCATCGGCATCCTTGGCTAAAGCGCTCATGATAGCGCCGATGCCACCGGCAACGCTCCCTACCCCGAGCTGGAGACCTTGCGGAATCTGTGCCGTCGAGACCGCTGTCAAATCAATCTCGCCATCCTCGCTCTTGTTAGCCTGCACCGCCAAGCCGAGGATGTTAGCCAGAGTGGAATTACCAGCATCGAAGTTGGTGAAGCCGACCGCATTATTGGTGCCCACTACCCACTGCACCCCCAGTTCGGCGGTTTTCTCGGCGGAAATCTCGGCGATCACCGCCTCCACCAGCACCTGGGCACGGCGCACGTCCAGTTGCGCGATCACCGACCGCAGGGAGCGAATCAGATCCGGCGGCGCGGTGATCACCAAGGAATTGGTCGCGTCATCGGCTTGAATATCGACGAGACCCGCGCCGCTTCCACCGCTGCTCCCCCCGCCCGGCGGCGCGTTCAGGGTCTGACCTGGCATCGGGGCGTTGCGCGCGGCTTCGCTGCTCAGGTTCTTGCTGACCCCCTGCAGCACCGTCATCAGATTCTTGGCCTTGGCGTAGCGCAGATAGACCACCTGGGTATTGCCGCCGCTGTCCACCGGCGTATCCAGATGGGTGACCAGCGCCCGCAACCGCAGCCGCGATACTTTGTCGCCGCTCAACAAAATGCTGTTGGTGCGCTCGTCCGCCACCATGCGCGGCGGCGCGCCGGCCGCGGCGGCTGGATCGGCCTTGGCTCGCCCCTGCTCCAGGGCGGTCAGCACCCGCGCGATCTCGGTGGCCGAGGCATGGCGCAGCGGCAAAATCTCGACTTCCTCGGTGCTAGCCAGATCGACCCGGGCAATGATGCTGGCGATGCGCTCAACGTTGGCCGCCGCATCGGAAATGATCAGGACATTGGTGGGGGTATAGGCGGCCAGATGGCCCTGCGGCGGAATCAGGGGACGGAGGATCGGTACGATCTGCGCGGCGGAAACATTTTGGACCTGAATGACCCGGGTCACGATCTGATCCGGTTCGGCGCCGCTCCGCTGGTCCACAGTGGGGATATTCTCCTGCTTGGCCCCGGCCGCCGGCACGATCTTGATCACCTTGCCGCTGGGAATGGCGGCGAAGCCATGCACTCCCAGCACCGCCAGGAAGACTTCGTAAAGTTCCTTTTCGTCCATCGGCTTGGAGGAAATGATCGTCACCCGGCCCTTGACCCGTGGATCGACGATGAAGTTCTTGCCGGTCAATACCGACATGCTCTCCACCAGGGCGTTGATCTCGGCCTCCTTAAGGTTGAGTGTCACCGGCGCGGCGAACGTCGGCGGGGCCAGCGCCAAACCCAGCAGCAACGCACCCAGGATGCGGCGCGCGGCGCGCGCATGTAGAGCAACAAACCGTCTGTCGAACCGCTTGGATGGGGTCATCATGGTCGGAAATGGGCAGGCATGGCGCTGGCGGCGGCGAAAAGCCGCAGGGTTCATCGCGGCGGACGACCGCCCAGGGAAAAGGTCAGGGGAATCTCGACGCCGTCGCGCAATACTCGCACATCGACTCGATCCGCGCCCAACACTTCCTGCAGCAGGGTCAAGCCTCGCGCGGGACTGTTCAGGCGGACGCCGTTGATCGCGGTGATCACGTCGCCGCCACGGAGACCCAATTGCCCCAACAGCTTCGGATCCCGCCCCTGCCGCAGGCGAAACCCGACAAACTGGCCGTTTTGCAAGTAGGGACTGGCGAACGCGATATCCTCCAGCGCTTGCGGCCGGGTCATGACTTCACCGCGCAAGCGTTCCACCACGGCGCTGGCGTCGATTATCCGCGCTTCCCCGGAAGCCGCGGGTTCGGCCATCGGCTCAACCGTCGGCTCGGGGGCATTAGGCTGCGCCAGCATCGGCGCGGTCTCCGGAACCCCATCCCCCAGCCTCGGCAGCTTGAGCGCCTCTTCCCGGCCGTTGCGGGAAACCACCACATGGTCGCGCTGGATGCGTTGCAAGCGGACGCCGCCGGGCAATGGCTCGCCGAGCCGGTAACCGCGCTCCGGTCCATTGTCCTCGGCGATCAAGGCCAGCGCCCGGTCACCTCCCTGTTCCATGAAAAAGATCCCGACCAGCCGCAGCTTGAGCGAGGTCGCCGGCAGGGGGGCGGGCGGCGCTTCCACCGGTCGGCCGGCCTCGGCTTGGCCGAACAAATGCCATGCGGCGATGGCGGCGCCATCAATGGGGCGAGAAGGCGCGGGATGGTCGGAACCCGGCGCGAACTCCGCCCGCGCCGGAGACTCGGTTGGCGGCAAGGAAGGACCCGTCAGTATCGCCAGCGTCAAGCCGGCGAGCGCGCGCGCCAGCGCGACCACCAGGATCACATTGACGAACGCGACGGCGACCCGCGACCCGCCGTCGGAACGGAACAGCGCTAGCGGCGCGTATTTTTCCATCGCCAGCAGGGCGCGTCGGGCAAAATGAGTCAAAGCGGGATTTGATGGCGGTTGATTGCCATCGCACCCGCTCAAGCGGGTTACGATGACAGGTTAGGGAAAGCTTGCCCGATCGAGCATAACAAAATCCCGCTGGCCAAGCATTCGACCCAAACCTCTCCGCAAGCGGGCAAGAGGAGCGAACGGTCATGTCCGACCCCGGCGTCAATCCGGCGGCGCTACGTTCGCAACGAGCGCCCGATTAAAGGGTTATCCAGCCTTTCAGAAGCTGTCTCGAAAAAACACCAGTGGGCTACCGCAAAAGTTTTGATCGGTTCTCGTTCCCACGTTCCGGCGTGGAAATGCGTCCAGATTTTTTGCCAGACAGCTTCTCAATCCCAATCGTGGTGATGCTTGTGATGACCCCGGCGCCCACCCGGGCGATAATAGTAACCAGGCGGAGGGCCATGGTCGCGTGGCGCGACATAGACCGGACGATTCACATACCGATACTGGTAGCGATCCACATAAATAACCTCGGGTCGCGGCCGATGACGGCGGGTGGTGATGGCGGTCCCCGTCGCGCCTCCAATGGCGCCCCCCAAGATAGCGCCATCGCGCCCACCCAACTCGGCGCCCACACCAGCCCCCAACGCGCCGCCCAACGCGCCGCCCAGCATCGCATCCCCCGTCAAGCCGCCAGCCAACAGCGGCGCCGGGGCTCCAAGAATGGTTACCAGCAGCAAGGAGGGTATGACTTTGACCATGATGACATGCCTCGGATGACTAAAAGTTGGCGATCAGCGTAGGTCAGCCAAACTGAACAAACACTGACCAGCCCCGGCCGAGCGCCAGACCCCCGCCGGCCTATCTGGACAGCAAGCGCAGCACCGGCATTTCGGGCTGGATGGTCGGGGATTTGGCGCGCACTCCCATCACCCGACCCGATTGGGGCGGACGCGGCAGTTGCATGTGCGCCGCCATCAGCGCGCTCAATCGGTCCAGGACCGGCAAGGGCATCGGCGCGCTGTGCCGCTCGGCCAAATCCACGTGAATCACCATCAATTCGGTGGTAGCCGACAGAAAGCCCCGGCCAGCGTGATACAGCCGATGGAAGTAGTGGATCCGCTTGCTGTCGAAGCCGAGCAACTGGGTGGTAATGCGCATGGGATCGCCAGCCACCAATTCGCGCTGGTAGTTGACATGTGTTTCCACCACGAAGGTGGAGCAACGCTGGCGGTCCTGATAGTCCCGCCCCATGCCCAGACACTCCATGAACGCGTCGGTGGCGCGATCGAACGCCAGCACATAATAGGCGACGTTCATATGGCCGTTGTAATCGATCCACTCGGGGGGCACCACGCCGGTGTACGGGCACAGGGGGGATTCGATCCGCATGGTTATAATCACCACGTTCCGTGAAAGCGCGGTACGCTACCCGCTTTTGCCACGCCGCGCAATTGTCGTAATGGCTTGAAACTCTGAATCCAGGAGAACGCATGGGAACGAACGGACGGGTACTGATCGTGGCGGGTTCGGATTCCGGCGGAGGCGCGGGAATTCAAGCCGATCTGAAGACGGTCACGGCGCTGGGCGGCTACGCGGCGACGGCGATCACCGCGCTGACCGCGCAAAACACCCAAGGCGTATTCGGCATCGTCGGGGTGGAGCCCGCCTTCATCGCCCAGCAAATGCAAGTGGTGTTGGACGACCTGGGCGCCGACTGCGTCAAGACCGGCATGTTGCACAACGCCGCCGTCATCGACGCCGTGGTCGAGACGCTGGACCGCGCGGCGGCCGGCATCCCGGTGGTGGTGGACCCGGTCATGTACGCCAAGGGCGGCGACGGTCTGCTCGACCCGGCGGCGCGCGAGACGCTGATCCAGCGCCTGTTGCCCCGCGCCGTCCTGATCACGCCCAACGTCCGCGAGGCGGAGGCGCTGAGCGGGCTGCCGATCCGGGAACCCGACGATCTGGCGGCGACGGGCCGGCGCCTGCTTGAACTCGGGCCGGCGGCAGTGCTGGTCAAAGGTGGACACTTGCCCGGCGACACCGTCACCGACTGGCTGGTTTGGCGCAACGGCGCGGAGCGCTTCACCGCGCCGCGCGCCGCAAGCCGCAATACCCACGGCGCCGGCTGCACCCTGGCCTCGGCCATCGCCGCCGGGCTGGCGCAAGGGCTGCCGCTGAACGCGGCGGTGCGGCGGGCGCTAGCCTACGTGCGGGAAGCGATCCGCACCGCACCCGGCTTCGGC